>NZ_JBDPMC010000150.1:0-5958 GCF_039871625.1 Micromonospora sp. B11E3
TCAAACTCCAAGTACCAAGCCCGCGGACCCAACGTAGACCGGCATAGCTACAAAGCCACCATCGCGATCGACATCATCACAAACCATTGCGAAACACCCGCCGGACCTTAACCGAGCGGCGTTGGGTGTAGTCCTGCAACTTGACGTCCGGATCGAACAGGCCGGAGGCGACGAAGACCTTCCAGTACCAGGAGTCGACCCCGAAGTTCGGTACGGTGATCGCGCCGTCGTTGAGCGACCGTTCCACGTCCACGAGCTGGTGCACGTCGAGGTCCGAGACCCGGCCGATCCCCTCGCAGGTGGGGCACATCCCCTCCGGGAGGTTGAAGCTGAACGCGCCAGCCGGGCCGACGTACGGCCGGCCCAGGCGGCTGAAGACGATGCGCAGCATGGCGTACGCGTCGGTGGCCGTGCCCACGGTCGACCGCGAGTTGGCGCCCATCCGCTCCTGGTCGACGACGATGGCGGCGCTGAGGTTGCGCAGCGAGTCGACGTCCGGTCGGGACCGGCTGGGCATGAACGACTGGAGGAACGCGCTGTAGGTCTCGTTGATCAGGCGCTGCGACTCGGCGGCGATGGTGCCGAAGACGAGCGAGGACTTCCCGGAGCCGGAGACCCCGGTGAAGACGGTGAGCCGCCGCTTGGGGATGTCGACGGAGACGGACGCGAGGTTGTTCTCCCGGGCGCCGCGTACCTCGATCATGTCGTGGCTGTCGGCGACGTGCCGTGCTGGCTGCTGCATCGGAACCCTTCACGCGATTCGAGGGCAGGCCGAAACCCGCCCGGTTTGTGCTGTCCGGGGCCTGGCCGTTTCAATTGTCTCATTCGCTGCCGGGTGGAGACTTTCGTCGAGCTGCCACGCTCGGTCCCGCCTGGATAGGCGGGAAAGTCTCAAACGGAGGGGCAACCGGTACGTGAACGCCGTGAGCGAGCGGGCGGCGCGGCGCTCGACGCCGGCCATGCCGAGCCGGACCGGGAGCGGTCCGCGTTCCGGCAGGTGCTGGACGCGTTCGACACCGTGCTGACCGGCGGGGCCGCGCCGAGCGCCGGGGACAGCCGCGACGCGGGTCCCGGCTCGTCGAGGCGGGTCGGCGTCCGCCCGGCCCGTCGGCGCTCCGCCCGCATCGGCGAGATGGCGGCCTGCTGGGGGTCCGCCCCTCGCGGCTGCGCGTGTGGGAAACCCGCGGGCTGCTGCAGTCCCGTGTGAACTCGGGCAGGAGACACATGGGTAGTTCCCGTGCGTCCGTCAACATCGGTAATGTCGCCGACTTCAATCGCCAGTTCTTCCCGGTGGACTTCCGGGCCGATCACCTGGGCACCTGGGATCTGGAGGGGCACCACTACGCGTGCCTCGCGCCTTTCTACAGCAGCAGTCCCGGCCTTGTCGTCATGCGGCTGGCCCCGCGGCAGGAGTGGGTCGAGCTGCAACTGGCGACCATGCACTGGCCTCATCTGGATCTCCGTACCGACGTGTTGGGCGACGCCGGCGGGGTGTGTGCGGCGTTGCTCGCGAACGAGCGACTGCTCACCGACGTCGCCGGCGCGGTCCGGGCCGGGTCGGATCTGCTGCCGTGGGGCACACGGCAGGCTTCGCCGCTGTCCGGGACCGGGTGTCCGCCGGCGTGGCGGGAGGCGGGCGGGTTCAAGGCGGCGCCGGTCCTGCTCACCCGGGGCATGGGCATCGCCACCACCGCCCCGACGCCGGCCCGGGCGGTGAAGCAGATCATGCGCGATTCGAGTCCAAGGTCCGGGCGAACGAGCGGTTCCGGCTCGCGGCGGCCGCCGCTGACCGGGTCGTCGTGGCGCGGCAGGACGTCTGCGAATCGATCGAGGATGCGGCCGTCGTGATCGTGCGCCGGGTCGCCGAGACCGGCCTGTCCGAGCATCAGGCGCTCACGGACGCGGTGACGAGCGTGCAGGGCACCCGGGCCGCCGGTTTCTCGATCCAGATGCTGTTCCCGCTCAGCTCCAAGCGCGGGACGTTGCTGGACTGGGCCGGCCGCCACGGCCTCTGGTCGCCGCCGTCGCTGTGGACGCTGGTCGCGGCGTTGTCGGTCTGCGTCGAGGACGGCCTCGCCGAGGACGGCACGGGGGACCTCGACATCTCCTGGTTCAATCCGGACGTCGGTGACGTCGTCCGTGCCAGGCCGGACGGATGCCCGGCCTGCCGGCCGATGCTGATCGACACGCTCCGGGCGTTCCGGCTCCATCCCGGTCCCGCCGCACTGGAGGCCGCGCTGACCTGGTCGGGCTGCGGCTGCCGCCGCCCGCCGGAACCCGACCCGCCGCAGGTCACGTACCGGGAGCGGCTGGCCGAGATCGCCGCCCGGTGGGAGGCGGAGGCCGATCCCACGGCCGCCCGTCCGGCCTCAGCCGGGTAGCCCCCACGCCAGCCGCCAGCCGGGCGGGAACTCGAAGTCGAGCAGGCTGACCGCCATGATCAGTTGCCCCTGGTGCAGAACCTCGTGCTGCAACATCCGTTCCAGGTGCGCGGCGACGGGCAGCGGGCCCTCGCCCGGCCATGCCACGGTGTCCGTCCGGCCCGACGCCTCGACCGCCGGCACGAGCAGATCGCTGTCCACCCGCGCCAGATACGCCAACAGGTCGGCCTTCGACGACCCGTCCGCAATGATCTGGGCGCTCCGAACCGCATCTCCCTCGAGGTGAGGGCGCTCGCGTAGCTGCACTCGATCCGGCCGAGATGCCGGAACTGTCGCCACAGGTGGCCCACTGTCGATGCGGGAGAGTGCCCGAGCTCCCGGTCGGTCAGCCAGCCCAGCAGCTCGAACGTACGCCCCCGGACCGGGCGCCAGCGATCCAGGAACCGGTCCTCGGTTGGATCATCCACTCCAGCCGCCATCTGTCGTGGCGGGTCCGCCGCCGTCCGTGCCGCAGATTCTATGGGCGTTCGCTCACGTGCGCGCGGATCCCGGCGCACGGACCTGCCCCGCCACGCGATCATCACCCGCACGCCGACGGCGAGTGACGGCCACGCCGGTGTCGGCTCCCGCCGATCATGCCCGTTAGGGTGGCTGGCCATGAGGGTTCCGGTGCTGGTCGCAACGGCCGCCGTCGTACTCGCCGCCGTCCCGGCCGCCGCCGCACCCGCCCGCGCCGGCGCGGGCGCCGCCGTACCGGGGCCGGCCGCCGTCGCGCCGGGCGTGGCCGTCCCGGGTGTCCCCGGTGCCCGGGCGGCCGCCGCCACGCTGCCCTGCCCGAAGGCGAAGGCGCCGAAGGTGCAGCGCTCCCCGCGGCCGACGCCGCCGCCGTCCGTGCCCGAGCACCAGGCCGTGGGCGGAGCCGCACTGGCCACCCCGGGCCTGGTCGTGCCGGCCGGCGCGCCCGCCCCGCCGGCGGTCACCGCGACCTCCTGGCTGGTCGCCGACCTCGACACCGGCGCGGTGCTCGGCGGCTGCGGCCCGCACGAGTACGCCACGCCGGCCAGCGTGCAGAAGCTGCTGCTGACCGCCACCGCGCTGCCGAGGCTCGACCCGAAGCAGATGGTGACGGTGACGAACGCGGACCTGCGGATCGCCCCCGGCAGCTCCGCCGTCGGCCTCGTCGAGGGCGGCCGGTACACCGTCGAGACCGTCTTCCTGGGGCTGCTGCTGCAGTCCGGCAACGAGGCGGCCAACGTGCTGGCCCGCCTCGTCGGCGGCCCGGACGGGGCGGCCGGCGGGGTCCGGGCGATGAACGAGCAGGCACGGCACCTCGGCGCCCTGCAGACCCGCGCGGTGACCCCGTCGGGCCTGGACGCTCCCGGCCAGTTCACCAGCGCGTACGACCTGGCGCTGATCGCCCGGGCCTGTTTCGCGAACCCGACCTTCCGCCGGTACGCGCTCACCGAGCGGACCCAGATCCCCGCCCAGCCTGCCCTGCGGCGGAAGGGCTTCCAGATCCAGAACGAGAACCAGCTCATCTACCGCTACCCGGGCGCCCTCGGCGGCAAGACCGGCTTCACCGACTACGCCCGGCACACGTACGTCGGCGCCGCCCAGCGCGACGGCCGGCGGCTGGTGGTCACCCTGCTCGGCGCCGAGCCCCGGCCCATGCGCGGCTGGGAGCAGGGGGCGGCGCTGCTGGACTGGGCCTTCTCGCTGCCGCGGGACGCCTCGGTGGGGCGGCTCGTCGAGCCGGGGGAGACGGCCGCGGACTCGACCCCGGCGTCCGCCGCGGCCGCCGCCCGGCAGCCCCGGGCCGTGGCCGCCCACGACGTCCGCGCGGCCGGCCTGTCCGAGGCCTGGCCGCTGGTCGCCGTCGCGGTGGCCGCCGTCGCGGCGGTGGGGCTGGTGGCCCTGCTGCTCCGCCGGCGTCAGCGCCGGACCTGACGGACCTGACGGGCCGGACGCCCCGGCCCCCGCCGGATTACCGCCCTGCTGGCCGGTTTCCGGCCGTTCGCGGCCCCGCGCCGCTCGCGGCGGCGTCAAGTCGTCCCTTCGGGTAAGCGCGCCCGGTGAGGGTGGAGGACAGGGGACGCATCGTCGTGGTGTCGGCCGACGTCGGCGCCGGCCACGAGGCGGTCGCGGCCGAGCTGGTCCGTCGCCTGCGCGACCGTGGTTTCCTCGTGGACCGGCTGAACTTCCTGGACGTCGTGCCGGCCCCCGCCGGATGGGGGTTCCGGGACGCGTACCGGGGCGTGCTGCGCCGGGCGCCGTGGTGGTACGAGCTGCTGTTCACCGTCAGCGGGCGGTCCCGGCGCGCCGCCGCCGTGCTGCGGGCGCTGCTCGCCCCGCTGCGGCCGCGCATCTCCCGGCGGATCCCGCCGGACACCCGGGCGCCATCGTGGCGGGCGTCTGGCTTGCCGGCACGGCGCGGCGCGGTGGCGGTGGCGTCGAAGCGGGCCGCGCCGCCGGCGGTCGTGGCGCCGGCGCCGGCACGCCGGGCATCGACAGCGGGCAGCGACCTCCATAGACTGCGCTCTTTCTGGCATTCGAGCCCAGGGAGGACGCACGTGTCGAGGTCACCCCGCCGGCAACCGGCAGCACCGCCGTCAGCGCACCGCAGCAGGACGCGGACCCCCCTCCGGGCCGCCGGCGTCGCGCTCCTCGCCGCCGCGCTGGTCGGCGGCAGCGGAGTGGCCGCCGCGGCCGCCCCGCCCGCCGAGGCGCCGCCGAGGACCACGCCCGGCCCCTGCGCGTACACGGAGACGCCCGACGAGCCGGCCGCCCGGCCCGTGCCGCTGCCGTCGGACCCGCGACGCACGACGGGCCCCGACGCCGTACGGGTCACGCTGCGGACCAACCAAGGCCCGATCGGGCTGACCCTGGACGCGGAGCAGGCGCCCTGCACCGTGCGGAGCTTCCTGCACCTGGTGCGGCACCGGTTCTACGACCGCACCTGGTGTCACCGGCTGACCGCGTACCCCACGCTCAGCGTGCTCCAGTGCGGCGACCCCTCCGGTACGGGCTCGGGCGGGCCCGGGTACCGCTACCGCGACGAGCTGCCCACCGACCTGCCGCCCGCGCCGACCGATCCGACCGGGGTGCGCAAGGTGTACGCCAGGGGTGTCCTCGCGATGGCCAACGCGGGCCCGGACACCAACGGCAGCCAGTTCTTCCTGGTCTACGCCAACTCGGCGCTGCGCCCCAACTACACGATCTTCGGCGAGGTGGACGCCGCCGGCCTCGCCACCCTGGACCGGATCGCGGCCGGGGGCATCGCGCCCACGGCCGAGAACCCCGCCCCGGTCGACGGCGCGCCCGCGCTGCCGGTGGAGATCGCCGAGGCCGACCGCCGGCACTGACCGCCGTCCGGCGGGCACCCCGACGGCGCTCCCGGGAGCGGTATCCGCCGGGGCCGGGTGGTGCCGGGTCCGCGCGCACCAGGGCTAACCCCAACGCCGCTCGGTTAAGGCGTTGTGGCGGCTGTCGAGGGGTGTGTCGCTCAGGCAAACAGAAGCGGAGTTCCGGTATTGAGGTGAGTCACTCCAAGAAACCCTCGAGACCAGGAACTCCGCTT
>NZ_JBDPMC010000151.1:0-5870 GCF_039871625.1 Micromonospora sp. B11E3
ACACGCCTCGTCATACCGCTGCCCGATCCACCGCGCATCCAGGAAACCAGCCTCGGTGACAACACCGCCCCCCGAAACACCCTGGTCGCCGAGACGATCAGTCAGCCGCGCCAACACCTGCCCATCGCTGAGCTCCCGCACCTGCCGCCACGGCTCCCCCTGCGGCAGATGCCGCCGCTGCATCACCACATCGGCCGGCAACCACCCGAAACAGCTGTCCAGGTACGACACGACACGGGCCCGCAACAACTCGTTCACCCGCGCCAACTCAGACCCGGCCGGCACCGCACCAGCCATCCGCCCCACACTGACCCGCACCCGCTCAGGACCGGACAGCCACTCATACAGATCCGCCGACAGCACCCCTACCGGCGCCAACACGTCCCGCACCCACACCGGATCAGCGACAACAAACGCCGACAACACGCAATACCCATCAGCCGGCACCGCGAACTCCAACACCGGCCGGCCAACCCCATCCACACCATCCAGATCCAGAACCGGGTCCAGGTCCGGGTCCGGGTCCGGCATCCACAGATCCTGCGTGAATGCCGGGTTAAGAAGCGCCGGGTCAACAGAAGACAGGCCGTGATCTTCCGTATCCCGATCGTCCGGAACCGCCGCGGTCACGTCGTCCCCCACCACCGACGACGCCCACGCAACACCCACCCCTGACACCCCAGACAGCGGGTACAAAGAATCGACCCGATCGCCCCCCGGCTCCCAGCCCTCATCGAGCGTCGGCGTACCCATTCGACCCAGATCCGGGTCCAGGTCCAGGTCCGGGTCCAGAACCAGGTCCGGGTCCAGAACCAGATCCGGGCCCGGGCCCGGGTCCGGGTCCGGCATCGATAGATCCTGCGTGAATGCCGGGTTAAGAAGCGCCGGGTCAAGAGAAGACAGGTTGTGATCTTCCGTATCCCGATCGTCCGGAACCGCCGCGGTCACGTCGTCCCCCACCACCGACGGCCCCCACGCAACACCCACCTCCGGCACAACCCCAGACGGCGGGTACAAAGAATCGACCTGTTCGGTGCCGTCCGGTGGCGTCCACCCCCAGCCGGGCGGCAGTGCCGACAGTTCCACCCCTCCCGGACCTAGACCCACACCCAGGTCCGGGTCCGGGTACGGCATCCGCAGATCCTCCACGAATGCCGGGTCAAGAAGCGCCGGGTCAAGAAGCGCCGGGTCAAGATAAGACGGGTCGTGGTCTCCCGCATCCCGCTGTTGCGGGACCGCCACGGTCGCGTTGTCCCCCACCCCCAACGGCACCCACGCGACATCCACCCCTGGCATTTCGGACAGCGGGGACTGGACCTGTTCGGTGTCCTGCGGCGGCTCCCACTCGTCGTCGAGCTTTGGTGTGTCCAGATCCATCCCATCCAGATCCATCCCATCCAGATCCATTCCATCCAGATCCGGGTCCCATACGTTCTGGAATTCCTGATCACCAGACGCCAGGCCAGACGGATCGCCGTTGCCCTCTGGATCGGATGGCAGTCCGCCGCTTGAAGAGTCGGCCGGGTCGGTGGAGGTGGTGAGCATCGCGTGGGACGGGCCGCGTGGCGGGCTGGTGGAGGCGAGCAGGAACGCGCTGGTGTCGGTGTCGGTCGTGGTTGTCGGTTGCGGGTGGCCGGTGGTCTGGCCGAGCAGGTCGGTGATGGTGGCGGGCCGGCCGTTCCCGTCGAACGCGGCCACCCGGGTGCTGGATGCGAACAGGTGTCGCAGCCACGGATCGCGTATCGGATCGTTCGGCTCGGGCCGGTCGGCGGCGTCGGGCAGTAGAGGGTCCCGCACCTGGATTCTCGGCGGCCCGGATTTTTGTGGCTGGCTGTGGAGGGCGAACACGTGCTGCGGTTCGTTCGGTGGCGCGGCCCTGACCACGACCATCGACCCCGGCGCCGCCTTCAGCGCGGCCAGCACGTCCTGTCCCGCGACCCCGTCGGGGTGGGCGACGCGCTCGGGTACCGTGTCGAGGATCTCCAACAGTTGCGGCCAGCCCATGGTGGGCGCGAGCCGGCCGTCCGGTCCGATGATCCGGTCGTCGAACACCGCCCGGTTGCCCAACCGTTTGTACACGGTGTGGAACACCTCGAGAGTGGCCGCCACGCACCACCACGGGTCGCCGCTGCTGCCGGCACGCACCTGCTCCGCAGCGGCCCAGTCAGCGACCCGCTGCCCGGACTCGAACATCCCGACGGCCTGCCCAGTTGCCGCAACGGCCTGCCCGGTTGCCGCAACGGCCTGCCCAGTTGCCGCGACAGCCGGCTCGCCGTGTCTGCCGGGGTCGCCACTGACCGGTTCATCCCACGACGAATCCGCGTCGCTGAGACCGTGCTTACCCGGCACCCCACCAACCGACTCGTCCGGCGAGGACACGTCACTGATCGAAATCGTGTCGCTGGTGTCGAGGTTGCTGAACACGCCGTCGCTGGAGACAGACATGCCACTGTCGCTGTCGCTGTCGCTGTCACTGGCGTTGGCGTTGGCGTTGGCGTTGGTGTTGGTGTTGGTGTTGGTGTTGGTGTTGTGGTGGATCGGCGTGTCATCGGCGCGGGAGGCAGCGCCAGCCGGCACCGTGCTACGGGCGCTGGCCGCGTCCGGCGTCCCAGCCGTGCCCGGCGTCCCAGCCGTGCCGGGCGTGCCCGGCGTGCCGGGGGTGGCGCTGCCGGCGGCCTGGGCGAGGACCTGGTGGTATCCGTCCACCCAGTCCCGTTGGAAGGATTCGGCGAGGGGGCCGTCGCTGGCCAGCTTGACGCCGTACTGGTCGGCCAGGTCGGTGAACTGCTCTACTGCCTGGCTGGTCGCTGCCGCGGTGTGCTGCTCGGGCGTTATCGGCACGGTCGGCGCGCCGGCGCGCCCGCTTTCTGCAACGTCGACGGTAGCCCAGTTGGCGGCCGGTGCGGGGGCGCCGGGGATGGCCGCGGCCGAGAAACGGGCGGGCAAATCGGTGACCGCCTGCCGGACCACGTTCACCACGGCACTCACCTGCGCGGCGTCGGGACCGGCCACCACAGCGGGCAGCACGGCCGGCAGCACGGGTGCGGAGGTACCGAGGATCGCATCGAGGATTCGGTCCACCCGGTCCCGCACGGCGCTCTTGACCGCCTCGATCGCGGCGGCGGACGGCACCGCCGCCCCGACACCTGCCGGCACGCCGGCACCTGTCGGCGTGCCATCGGCCCACGACGCGCTGGCGGCCGTCGGTAGGCCGGCGGCGAACTGGTCGATGTGGTGTTCGGCGGCCAGGTGCGCGATCGCGCGCAACGCCTGCCGGTCGAACTCCGCCGGCAGCGCGTCGACAACCTGCTCCGACCACACCTCGGCCGGGATCTGCTCACCCGCGGACGCCAACGCCTCGGCCATCCGGGCCACCGCCCGCTCCCGGACACCCATCAGATACCCCTCGGTGAGCGCCGTACCCGGCAGACCGACCGCGGACAGGAAAGCCAGAACAGTCGGATCACCCTGCCGGGCGTCGACCCACCCGGCGAAAACCCGCTCGACGGGCACGGCAAGCCCGGCCATGCTCTTGCCCGCCCGAGCCACCCCGGCCAGCAGCCCACCGTAGCGATCCACCAGATCCTGCTGGAACCGATACCACCGCTCGACCACCGGCACACCACCTGCCACAACCCACTGCGGCGCCGGCACGGCCGGCACCGACCACGACGGCACCGACCACAACGGCACCGACCGGTCGTTCGGCGTGGGCAGGTTCAGCTTCGGCGTGGGCATGTTCCATGCCGGCAGCGGTGGCAGGGTGGGCGGCGGGGTGGGCGGCGGGGTGGGCGGCGCGGCCTGCGCGCCGGCAGCCACAGCCTTCGGATCATCGACCCCGCCCTGGTAGCCCGCGGACGGGTCCACACCAACCGGTGTCGCCCCCACCGGCAGGACCGGCCTTCCGTCCGGCGTGAAATCGATACGAGGCACCTGCACCCGGGGCTGCATCACAGCGCGACTCAAGACAAGCCCGAGCCCGCTCGCGGCCGACCCCCCCGCCCCCGACAGCGCCCCGGAAACAAGATCCGCACCACTGACGGCGAAGTACCCGCCGACCATCAGGCCGGAAAGCCCACCGAAGAGCCCCTCCATACCGGTCTCCAGCACGGGCCGCGTCAGCACATCGGTCAACAGAATCCTGGTGGCATCCGACACGCCCAGCTTGCTGACAGCGCCGGCGACAGCGCCAGCGACCTTACCCAACGCCGGCCCCGCCACCGTGCCGAGGAACGCCACCGCCCCCGCGAACGCCGCCTGCTTACCGACCGCCGACCAGTTCACCCCGGACTGCAGACCGTCGGTCATCATCGACACCTCGGCCAGCAACGCAGAACCCGGCATGAACAACATCTGCACAGCCGTGCCGCTCGCCGCCGACCGGACCAACGCCGAACGCAGGACCGCCTGAATGACGGACCGTGTCTGGGCGACGTGTGCCGCCGCCCCCACCGGATTCCAGAACCACATCGCGAAGGCGACGGCAAACTCGGCCTGCATGAAGCTGAACATGGCCACCGCCGTACGCTTGCCGGTCTCCGTCTCGAGGAAGAAATTCTTCTCCGCCTCGATCACGGCGAGCAGCAGGTCAGCCGTCTCGGCCAACTTCCTCACGAACGGAACGGTCTGGGCCACGAACCGGGCGAAGACCTCCCCCTCACCCGCCTCCCCGACCGCCCTGATCGCCTGCTCCAGCAACGGACCAAGCACCGTACGCACCCGATGCTCCAGCACCTCGGCCGTACCGATGTCCTGCCACAACAACGGCAACTCCGCCCGGGACAACCTGAACCCGGTGAACCCTTCCAACACCCGCATCGAACTCTCATCGAGCTCAACGGTCGGAACGGCCGCGGCCAACGCGCAACGCTCCCTTCCCCGCCCCGAATCAGGGCACCCAGCGCGGCTCAGTCAACCGCGCTGACCGCCACCCCAGCCCCCGACCACCTCGTCGGCGATGACCTCGGCACTGCCCCCACCCGGCGGCCGAGACCTCAACTCCCCACCCCGCAACCCGACCGACACCTCCACCGCCACCCAAGACGTCGATCACCAAGAGCCACGAACCCCTCACCGCAAAGCGACGGTAGTCGACATCGGCGACACGAGCCATCCCCACCCACACGTGAACCACCACACATCCACGCCAGCCGGCCGCCCGACCGCCCACCACACCACCCACACCGGCTCACGGCGCAGGTCACGGCCGGTCCTGTCAGCACACCCGCCGCCACGACAGCCCCGGCCGGCCCGGCGCCGACCATCTCACCGCGAGCCGCCCTCCGCCCCTTCCGTCAGGGCTTCACCACGCCTTCACCACCACGCACCCCGGAGCAGCACACCACGGCCCCGCCCGGACCGCTCACAGCGCACGTCAACGGCCGTCTGACAGACCCGGCCGACCAGGCCACGAAAGCCAGACTCCCTCCCTGCGGGAGGGGGATCTCCCCTTCTCTCCCCACCGCGACCTACTGGCCGTGGTCGATCCCATGCCCCGAGGCGCTCCTTCCTCGTTGAACCGGTGAACCGGTTCCAGGCCAGGCGCGAAGGGAGTGCGGGAACGTGGCGGCGGGCGAGGACCACCACGGCGGGCTGCCAGACGGCGACGAGCCGATCAACGCCGGCCGGGGCTGGAAACGGCAAGGCCGCAACGACAACGCGTACCCACGGCCATACGTCCTGCCGGCCAGTTCCCGACTGCGCGGCAACCAGGACCGCTTCCCGCACGCCCGGCGTGGTTGAACGGCAGCGGTCCGCCCGGCCGGGACACACCGGCGGCCACCGGCGCGGCCACCGCCGCGACGGCCGCCGATCCGGACGCCGAACTGGACTGGACGCCGAACTGGAACAGCTGCGAGCCCGGGCCGCAC
>NZ_JBDPMC010000152.1:0-5758 GCF_039871625.1 Micromonospora sp. B11E3
AGCTCGAAGCCCTCGGCTACACCGTCACCCTCGCCCCGGCCGCCTGACCAACCCCACAGCAGGATCAATCCCGGCTCCGCCGGGATGCTGCCGCCTGCCCACTCACCGTCCATTTTCGGATCAGCGCGCGAGCTCTTGGAGGAGATCTCCAGGAGCGAGCCGGACGGTCCGGACGTGTTCGGGCTCGGAAGGCGCTGATGGACGCCTACCACGCGTTGACCGGTGCGGGGACCACGACGCGGGACGCGGCCCGGCTGACCGGGATCGCCCGGGCCAGCGCTGTTCGGGACCGGCTGCGGCCGACGCCGGCACGACCTGCGCGGCGCCCGCCGGCGAACGCGTTCAGCCCGGCCGAACGCGACCGGGTCCTGCACGTGTTGAACAGCCCGGAGTTCGTCGACGCCGCCCCGGCGCAGGTCTATGCGGCGTTGCTGGACCAGGGCGTGTACGTCGGGTCGATCGCCACGATGTACCGGATCCTGGGCGAGCACCGGCAGGTGCGCGAGCGTCGCCGGCTGGCCCGGCACCGGTCCCGCCAGCGTCCCGAACTGGTCGCCGACGGCCCGCGGCAGGTCTACAGCTGGGACATCACAAACTGCCCGGCCCGGCCAAAGGCGTCTACTACGACGCCTACGTGATGATCGACATCTACTCCCGATACATCGTCGGGGCGCGGGTGCACGCCCGCGAGTCCGGGCCCCTGGCCGAGTCCATGATCCGCCAGGTGTTCGACACCCATGGTGTCCCGCACGTGGTCCACGCCGACCGGGGCACCTCGATGACCTCGAAATCCGTCGCCGACCTGCTCGAAGACCTGGCCGTGACCCGCTCGCACTCCCGGCCGAAGGTGTCCAACGACAACCCGTACAGCGAGGCCTGGTTCAAGACGTTGAAGTACGCGCCGGTGTTCTCGGACCGGTTCGCGTCCCTCGCCGACGCCCGAACGTTCATGACGGACTTCGTGACCTGGTACAACCATGCTCACCGGCACTCCGGGATCGGCCTGCATACCCCCGCCGAGGTCCACCACGGCCGGCATCACCGCGTCCGCGCCGGCCGCGAGGACACCCTGGCCACCGCGCGGGCGGCGCATCCGGAACGGTTCAGCACCACCCGGCTCGTACCCAAGATCCTCGATTTGCCCGAACAGGTCTGGATCAACAAGCCCGATCAGGAAGCAGAGCCCGTGCCACAAGCCGCTTAACTCCCGCTGGCCTCAATCCCTTGACACGTTCCGCCAGCTCGATCCTGGTGGCAGGTGCACAGCACGACCACCGGGACCGGCGGAACACAGACCTTCACCTTCGCACCGCAGGCCGCCCGGTTCGTCCGAGTCGCCATGAGCAAACGCGGCACGAACTACGGCTACTCGTTGTAGGGCATCGAGGTGGAAGGTCCGCCGGACCTCGCGCTCGGCCGGCCGGTCACGGCCTTCTCGGTCAAGGCGCCGGAGGTCGCTGCAGCAAACGTCACCGACGGCGACACTGCCACTCGCTGGGGCTCCGAGTAGTCAGACCCGGAGTGGATCGGAGTGGACCTCGGCGGTGCCAAGTCGATCGGCGCGGTCCTGCTGCGCTGGGAGGCTTCCAGCGCCAAGGCTTCACCATCGACGTGTCTGGCGATGACCAGAACTGGGCTACGGTGCACAGCACGGCGAACAGCGCCGGCGGCGCACAGTTCATCCCCATTGCCGCGAACGCCCGCTACGTCAGGGTGCGCGGCACCGTCCGGACCAACCCCCGATACGGCTGTTCGCCGTGGTCTGTCGACGTGTATCGGCCTGAGAACGAGCACCCGGCTACCGCCGCCGAAAAGCTTTCCGTTCATGAAAGTTTCCTAACTATTGACTTTGGCAAGTACTTTTGGAGAGAGTGCCGTCTATGCTCACCCGTAGAGCCCTGCTTGCTCTGGCCGGTGCCGCCGGCGGCGCCCTTGCCCTGCCCGTTCCCGCATTCGCCCTGGACGTGAGTCCGGCCGCGGACCCGGTCGCGGACGAGTATCACCGCCTGCTGCTCGTGCACACCCGGTGGGTGCAGCAGCAGTGGGACCCGGCGATCGGCGCGTACCGGGCCGCGGATTTCCGGTTCGCTGCCGTCCTCGGCAACGCCGTGCTGCTCACCACCGACGGCTACGACGCCGGTCTGGCCGGTGTCGACGCGGCCGTCCTGCGCGGGCAAACGCTCGCCACGATCACCCGGTTCGCCGCGACGAACCGGCTCGCCGGTGGCACCGAATGGGGCCAACGGCTGTTCTGGGACTCGACGTTCGAGTTGTACTTCGTGCTCGCCGCCCGGCTGCTGTGGACGGAGCTAGACGCCGCCACCCGGTCGAACGTCGACGCGATCGCACGCGGGCAGGCCGCCTACGCGTACGGGCTGGGCACCGGCAACGACCCGCTCAGCGGCTCCTGGACCCCGAACGGCAGCGCCGGCGGGTACCGCGGCGACACCAAACTCGAGGAGATGGGCGTCTACGCGCAGGCCATCGCGCCCGGCCTGGCGTGGGCTCCGGCCGGTGACGCCGAGGCGAGCCGCTGGCAGGAGCGGTTCGTGTTCTGGGCGGCCAACGCCAGCGGGCTGCCCGCCGCCGACCGCGCCAACCCGGCCGTGATCGACGGCCGCCCGGTCAGCGCCTGGAACGTCGCGCACAACCTGCACGACACGTTCGTGGTGGAGAACCACGGGTCGGTGAACCCGCACTACCAGGCCGAACTGTGGCGCACCGCCGGGCGGGCCGCCGCGCACTTCCTCGCCGCCGGCCGGCCGTTGCCCCAGGTGCTGACCCGCCAGCCCAACGGGCGGGAACTGTGGGCAACCCTGCGGCTGCTGGCCAGCGACGCCGGCGAGCCGGTCATGCCGATGGTCGCCGACCGCTACCACCTGTACGGCCGTGATGTGCTACCTCTGGCGTTCCTCGCCCAGGTCCAGGGCGACCGGCACGCCGCCCGCGCCGAGGCGGACCTGGCGGCGCGGCTGATGCCCTACCTGCGGTACGCGCCGGAGAACCGGCTCACGAAGTTCAGCGGCGAGGAGAAGTACGAGCCGGAGGCCCGCGCCGAGCTTGCCATCGCGTACCTGTTCCACCGCTGGCGGGCAACGCCGGTACAGCCGGTGACCAGCGCCGAGTTCTTCACCGCCGCCGCCGGAACCCGGTTCTTCGGCACAGCCGTCGGCCTGACCGCGCACCAGAGCACCACCGGCTTCGCTGCCGCCGTCACCAAACCCGGTCAGGTCCGGTTCCTGTGGCAGCCCGGCCACGACAACTGGCTGATCGACACCCGGGCACCCGCATTCCTGCCCGCACAGACCGCGCCGCCGATGTGGCAGTGGACGGCCGCCTACACCGCCGCCCGCGACGGCGTCGACTCCACTGCCACCGTGCTGCAGACCGCCGCCGGGTGGGCCGGATACGCCACCCTCCCGACCGGCACCGTCGTCTACACCGGCCCCGGCCCGTCGTCACTGACCCTGTTCAACCTGACCATGCCCGGCGTCCCCGGCCTCGACGGCTCCCGGACCTTCACCGGCCCGGCAGGCACCGTGACACCCCCTGCCGGGCTCGGTGACGGCGGCACCGACAGGATCACCTTCACCGCCCGCAGCGCCAGACACGTCCGGTTCCTCGGCCAGTCCGCCTCCGGGCAGTACGGCTACTCCCTGTTCGCCTTCGAGGCGTTCGACGCCACCGGCACCGACCGGGCTCGCGGCCGTACCGTCACCGCGTCGTCGGCCGACCCGGCCTATCCGGCCACGAACGCCGTCGACGGCAACGCCACCACTCGCTGGGCGGTCTCCCGCGACGAACGCAGCCGCACCGACAGCTGGCTCGCCGTCGACCTCGGCGCTACCGTCCAGCTCACCGGCGTCACTCTCACCTGGGAGGCCGCGTACGCCACCTCGTACCTCGTGCAGACCTCGACCGACGGCACCACCTGGACCACCGCGGCCGCCGCGCCCTCAACCACGACACTGGGCGCCTGGGCCGGCGTCGATGGCCGCGCCGGTCTTGTCACGCACGGCGCCACCGGCCCGATCACTGCGTCACCGACGCTGATCACCATCCCGCCCGCCACCCTCATCGAGGGCTACAGCGGTGCCGGAACGGACCTGGCCGCCGCGGCGGCCAGGCGGCTACCCACCGGCGGGCCGGCCACCCTGCGCGTCAGCGACGCCGACGGGTATCTCACCCTGCTCAACCTCTCCCCCACTGCCGTCAACGGCGCGGTCCTGACCCTGCCGCGCGGCGACCGGCTCTACCGCGGGGTGTCCGTTGCCCGCGCCGACGGCGGCCTGGACCTGACCGCTTCGGTACCCGCCGGCGGCGGCGCCGTACGGCCCGCCCGGTTCACCGTGACCGGCCGCGCACCGACCGGCACCCGATTCTCGGTCGCCGACTCGCACAACGTCACGGTCACCGCACCGGCAGACGCCGCCATCGACGTTCGCCTGACCGCCGGGTCCTGGTCGGTGCAGGCGCAGGTACCCGCAGGCGCGACCCGGAGTTTCACCAAGCCGGTCGACGGGCCGGTCACCCCCACCACCGACCTGGCTCGCGGCCGCACCACCTTCCCCACCTCGCCGCTACCCGCAGGCATGGGCGAACCGTCGCACGCCGTCGACGGCAACCCTGGTACCTCCTGGCGCCCCGGCCCGAACGGGCGGATGGTCGTGGACCTGGGCGCGTCACGCACCGTCGCGGCCGTGTCGCTGGCCTGGACCAGCGGCACCCGCCGTGCCGTGCGCGTCGAGACTTCGAACGACGGCGCCACCTACAGCATCTTCAGCGGGCCGTTGTCCGCGCGGTACGTCGCGGTGGCTGTGCCCGGCTGGACCACCGGCGACGCGGAGATCGTCGAGTTGTCCGTCACCGCGTAGCCCACGTCCCCCGAGCCTTCATGACGGCACGAGCACCCGTCGCGCACGAAAGGAACCCATGAGAAAGCGTCTCCTGGCGGCCGACGCGGCCACGAGCGTCGCCACGGCCGCCATGATCGCGGCCGTCGCCCCCGTTACGACCGACGGCGCGCCCGCCGCCGCATGCCAGCCGGCGTAACGTTGCCGGCGCAATCTACGCCGCCGACGGCGATCTTGCCGGTAATGAGGGAGCGCTGGCCGAGCGTCAACCTGGCTCGAGTACAGCGGATCGTCCTACGACCTGGATGAGCAGGCGCGCCGCCTTGGCCCGTCACCTCACCCATCACGGCAAGCGGGCCGACCCCACCACGGCACTCCTGATCTGGACATGGTCAGACCACCTGTGTCCCCGTTGCCACGCACCCGCTGACTACAAGTGCCGCACCAACTCTGGACGGCGCAGGATCTGTCCCGGGTGGTGCCCTCGGTCGCGGCGCATGTGTAGCCTCCACGGTGTCGCTGCACGGAAACGGTGAACCGGCCATGATCTTTCCTGATCAGCCGCTGCTCCCGACGACGTTCTGTTCTCCGTCGGCGTTCACCGCTTCACCGGCACCCCACAGCCGCTAAGGGACGGCAAGATCTTCCAGTTCATCACATGACGGAGAACCGACGACTTGACGGTTCCGGAGATCGGAGGTCTTTTCAATCGTCCCCAGCCGGCGACTCCTCGGTGTGAGGCGCGAGCTCTGCGCGTAGCACGTCTTTGCGGATCTTGCCGACGCTGGTGCGGGGTAGCTCGGCACGCACGATCACCCGGTCGGGGATCTTGAAGGTCGAGAGGTGTCCGCGGCACCAGGCGATCAGCTCCTCGGGAGTGGTTTCCTCGCCCGGTTGCAGGACAA
>NZ_JBDPMC010000153.1:0-5708 GCF_039871625.1 Micromonospora sp. B11E3
TACCGTCCGTGACTACGAACGGCTACCCAAGCACCACGCCGCGATGGTCCAGTGGGCCATGGTCATCGTCATGGCTCGCCGCCTCGCCCGTCACCAACACACCTGAAACCCTTATTTACCAGGCTCTGAGAGCCGGTGGGCCAGAACGGGCGACATGATCGCCCACTCCTGCGGGAAGGCGGCGAGCAGATACGCCATCCCGAGACGAAGGTCCAGGTCGGGGTCCTGCAGGACCTGCAGGTACGTGGGCATGCCGGCCCGCACCGCCTCATACGCTGCGGCATGACAGGGATTGGTGACCGGACGTTGGTATCCGCCTTGCCTACGCCACGCCGGTGACCTGGACAACCACCAGTCCGAGCGCTGCGACGCGAGTTCGCTCAGCGTCGGAACGTCCGCCGCAGACCTCGGCGATTCGTACAGCTCGACACAGTTCAGGATCGTCCGCAGGAGGCGGTAGGCCACCAGCCGATCCGGTGCTTCCCTGGTCGGCAAGCAGATCGATCAGGTACGGCGCTGCGGCAGCCGCTGGCTCGTACACCAAGCCTTGGTGCTGGAGATGGTCTTCGAGTTGTTCTTCCGCCTCGCCCCGCGCCGCCGGGTCGGGCGACCGAAGGGTCTGCAACAGCCTCGGCACATCCGAGGCCGGCCCGTACGGAGCCTGCAGCGATTCCCAGTCGACGGCGCGCAGATCGTCGTTCACGGCCGGCAAGGTAGCACCGGGGACCGACCGTCCGGGTCGATCGAGCGCCGCAAGCTCCTCAACCTGCGTAGCCCGACCGGCTGGGTCGTCATTCACCGCCGACCGTTGCTGCACTCAGCTGCTGCACGCGAGCAGAAGGCTGCCCTCGATCTCACCAACCTCAAGGTACGCGGCTACCCGGCCGGCAGCCCTCGCGAGCGCGGCTACGCACGAGCCGGGTGACCATCGCGTCGAGCGCCGCGCTGTGGGGCAAGCCGACGTCCTGCATGGCCGCACCGCGCCACAAGGCGAGGGCCTCGCAGCCGCCGTACCCGCTTCGGATGCTCGTCACCCCGCGGGCCTGGCCGACGAGGCGTTCGGACCGTACGGCGTCGACGGCGTCGGGCTCCACCGTCAACCGGTAGCCGTCCGGCTGCCCCGAGACCAACCCTTCCGGCAGCACTTTCCGCAGCCGGGAAACCAGGCGTTGCAGGGCGTTCGCCGCATCGGAGGGCGGGTGTTCACCCCAGATCCGGTCGGCGAGTGTCGCCTTCGGGACCACGTGACCTGGCCTGAGCGCGAGGGCGACAAACAGCCCGCGCAACCGCGCGCCCGGCACGTCGGCCAGGATGCCGTCGTCCGTGCAGACCTCGAACGGTCCGAGCATCCTGATCTGCACCTGGCAGATCTTGCCACGGGCGATCGACAGGCTCACGCTGCTGACGCCGACGCAGAAGTTGTCGGGGGGACCGCCCCCTCGGCTGGCACGCCGACCACGCCTGGCAGACGCTTCACCGACAGCATCACGATCAAAGCAGCTCGCCGGCGCAGCATTCGTGATCGCCGCAGCCGTAGCAGGTGTATCGCATGCAGTCGGTGCAGATCCCGAGGTTTTCCAGTCGGTACCGGTCATGGCAGGTGGAACAGATTTCGCGGCTGTTGAGCATGGCGTTCCAGCCGACGGAGCCGCCGTTGAGTTCGTACGAGGCGGCGACGAACTCGGCCAGCTCGGCATCACACGCCGGCGCCGTCGGGTCGCCGATCTTGTAGTTCAAGCTCCAGCAGTACACCGCGAAGAACGCCGTGCCGCTGACCAGGAAAGCACGACCGCGTCCGTCCCGGACCCAGGCATCGCGGAGGTGCCGGACGCGTTCCTGGAAAGGCCGCGAGCCGTCCAGCATCACGCGGTCGCCAGTCATCCTGACATTATGCGCGCCCTCGACGAGGTACGCCGGGCAGTGTGGAACACCGCGGCGGCCTCTGCCCACCACTACCCGGACGATCATGAACCCGACCCACGAGAACGGCAGTAGACCCGTTTTTGCGCCAGAGCCGTTAACTTGACCCTGCGCAGCCGGACCGCGGCACGGTCACCGTGACGTCGGGCCTTCGCGATCTGATCGATGACGACCTGGTAGGCGCGGTTACGTCGACGCCGGTCGCCTCGATGGTATTCAGGCAGCAGAGTCTGCTCGACGAAGGTGTCCAGCCGGTCCAGGTAGATGTTCGACAGGATCGGTGATGCCACGCCACCCTGCGGCGCACCGCTGAGCGTGCCACCGCCAGTCCTGCAGATACCCGGCCGTGAGCATGTTGGACACCAGCCGCAGGAACCGGCCGTCGTGGATTTTCTCCGCCAGGATCGAGCCCATGACCTGACCGGGTGGGGTCATCGTTTGCGGCTGGCGTCCGGGCGGCCGAAGGCATCCATCCGACCCCACCGGCCGGGGATGTCGAGCAGCTCGACGCGGCCGATCTCCTCGGGGATGGCCGGATCGACGACCAGGTGGCCGTCATGGGGTTCCAGGCCGAGCAGGGTGCGAAGCAGCAGCATCGGCGTGGCGGCTGACCAGGCTTGGGGGCTGCATGCGGTGGGGTACTCGACCGGGTGGATGGTGAGGTCCCGGTCGTACCCGGCGAACGCCTCGGGTAGCCGGTAGTCGAAGAAGGGGGCGGCCTCGATGATGCCGCGGGCGACCAGGCCGGCTTCCTGGCGGTAGCCGTAGCGCCGCATGCCCCAGGCGATGATGGAGTTGTCGAACGGCCAGACGGTGCCGACGTGGTAGCCGACGGGGTTGTAGCGGCCCTGGTCCATGGCGAGGGTGCGGATGCCCCAGCCGGAGTACATCCGGGGGGAAACCAGGTGTGCGACGACCTGGGCGGCCCGCTCGGGGTCGACGATGCCGCTCCACAGGAGGTGGCCCATGTTCGAGGCGAGCGCGTCGACATGGCCGCCGTCGCGGTCAAGGGCGAGGGCGTAGTACCCGCCGTCGTCAACCCAGAAGTCGCGGTTGAAGCGTTCCTTCAGGTCGGCCGCCTGCCGTTCGAGCTGGTCGGCGTACGCCGGGTCGCTCCAGAACTCCCGGGCTAGTCGGGCGGCGCGGATCCTCGCGTCGTAGGCGTAGCCCTGCTGCTCGCAGGTCGCACGGGGCGGTTCGGGGATCCGCCCGTCGGCGTAGGAGATGGAGTCCGGGGAGTCCTTCCAGCACTGATTCTCCAGGCCGTTGCGGAGGTTGCGGGTGCGGTACCAGATGTAACCGGTGCCGAGCAGATCGGCGTAGGTGTCGATCCAAGCGAGCGCCAGGCGGGCGTCCTGCTCAAGTTCGCGGACCAGGTCGCTGTCGCCGGTCCAGCGTTCGTACTCATCGAGCAGGATGAGGAACAGCGGGGTGGAGTCCGCCGCGCCGTAGTAGGAGGTGTGGGGCTGGTCCTCGAACGCGGCCAATTCCCCGTAACGCACCTCGTGAAGGATCTTGCCGGGCTCCTCATCGCGGAAGTCGTCGAACTTTCCGCCCTGAGCGAGGGCCATGGCCCGCAGGGTGGTGACGGCCATGCCGGGCAGGCACGGCAGCGTCTGGAGGCAGACGATCATGCTGTCGCGGCCGAACATGGTCATGAACCAGGGCAGGCCGGCGGCGGGAATACTCCGACCGGCAGTGGTGGTCGGGGTGTACTGCAAGGCGGCCAGGTCGACCAGGCCACGTCGGTAGACGCGGCTGAGCGCCTCGGAGTCGCAGACGAGCGAGGGCGCTTGGTCCATCCACCGGTCGAGCTGGTCGCGCATGCGGGCTCGGACGTGGTGGGTGTGCTGCTGGATACTGGCCTCGCTGGGCTGACCCGGTGCCGCCTCGACCAGGATGTCCACCCGTACGAGGGTGGACCAACGGCTACGTGGTGGGATCCGGATGTTCCAGATGACGCCGCGCCGGTCTATCTTGGCGGGCTCGCTGCTGGAGATGACCGCGGAGCGGCGGAAGTTCTCACGCTCGTAGGTCAGCCGCATCTGCCCGTCGCGGACGGAGACCTCGGAGAGGCCCGGCTTGTAGATTTGCTCGTCCTTGACCTCGAACAGGTCGGCGAAGTCCCCGTCGATGTCCAGCCGGACCCGGATCTCGGCATCCTCGCCCATGTGGTTGAGCACGGTGAGCTGTTCTTGGAAGCTGCTGCCGCCGATGGTGCGGTGGCGGATGACGGACAGCTTGGCGTCGACGTAGTGGGTGGGCTCGCCGGGGACGCAGTAGAAGCGGGCCTCGTAGTACTGGAGTGCATCGGTGGACAACGCGTACATGCGCTGCCCATCGACGGTCAAGACCCAGGTGGAGATGAACCGGGTGTCGAAGGTGAACACCCCGGTTGGCCTGCGCGACGACGGAGCGATGTCCCCTGCTTCGTCGGAGACCACGAAGGTGTTGCCCTGCAAGATGCTGACCAGGTTTCCCGCGCTCATCGCCTGGAGTCCCCCCGGTAGACCTCGCGGGGGTCGTGGTCCTCGGGCGGGCCGGGGATGAGCTTGCGGAGCATCGCGAACAGCCGAATGTCGCCGAGGACAGTGAGGTCGTTGCGGATCACTGCGGCGAAGATGCTGCCGTGGGTGGAGGCCAAATGCTCGAACGCGTTGGCGCCGGCCAGAACTATGCAGTCGGCGTCGCGTGCGGCGTGGGACACGTCCACCTCGCCCTGGTGGATGTCGAGGTACCAGTGCTCGGTCCGGTCGTCAGCGACCAGGTCGAACCGCACGGTGGCGTCGGTGGAGGGGGACAGTGTGGAGTGCCGCCCTGAGAGGCGGTCGAACCATGCCTCGGTCTCTGACATCGTCGTCTCCTTCCCCGTCCGCTGTCCCAATCTGTCCTGCGGAGGGGTGACCGTGCTTCATCCGGATCGGGTGAGGAACGGCAGGATGGGAGGCAGGTGGTGCTGTCCCGGCCGGTGAGGCACATGTGCCAGGGAAGGCCGCCCGCCGACATCGGTTCGCCGCCGGAGATGATCGGGGTGTGCCGCAGCGCCGCGACGTCGACCCGGCTGCGTTGGTAGGCCCGCTGGAGCCTGTCGAGGCCACCGGCCAGCGTTGGCGCGTTCGCGGTCCACACGTCCAGCTCGTCGCTGACCTGCTCCTGGATGCGCCGGGCGTGGTTCTGGACGCTGGCCTCCAAGCCGAGATGCGCCGAGGGGCGGACGTGGGCGACCACTTGGAGCATGGTGCTCCAGTCCTCGCCGGACCCGAGCGAAATTTGGTAGGTCGTGCCGCCAGCGTCGACCTGTGTCGGGCTGGCTGGAGTACACCGTCACCTGCCGGCGGAAGTGACCCGCTCGTAGGTCGTCGAACTCGAGGCGTCCGGCATCGGAACCTTGTGCCTGGTAGGTCAGGTAGTCCCGTACCCGCGGTGGCCGGGGCACCGGGGCGAGGATACGAACGTCTGCGACCGGATGGGCGACGGGCCGTCCGTTGTCGTGCAGTTCGTCCCCGCGTGCACTGTGTTGGTCCACGAGCGCGACCGCCTCGGCCGCCAGTGCGCGTCCGTGGGCACCTGTCTGGAAGAACGCCACCATTTCCTCGGGCAGTTCCGCGGCGCGGGATACGGTACCGGGGCCGTCGCGGTACACCTGGTGAGCCCGCAGGGCGGCGGCCGGGCGCACCACGAGATCGCCGTGGAGGACGCCGATCTCGGCGCCGGCGCCGGTGTCGAAGGTGACCAACCGCATGAAGGCGCCTCCCAGCCGGAAGAGTAGTTAGATCCCAGTCCAACTA
>NZ_JBDPMC010000154.1:2500-5341 GCF_039871625.1 Micromonospora sp. B11E3
ACTCCTGTAATCTGCCGTGAATCTGCCAGGACCACCTGGTAAGCCTAAATACTTCCTGGTGACCGATAGCGGACTAGTACCGTGAGGGAA
Organism: Micromonospora sp. B11E3; assembly: GCF_039871625.1. Classification (NCBI taxonomy): domain Bacteria; kingdom Bacillati; phylum Actinomycetota; class Actinomycetes; order Micromonosporales; family Micromonosporaceae; genus Micromonospora; species Micromonospora sp. B11E3. The sequence goes on from NZ_JBDPMC010000154.1 coordinate 2,591, forward strand.
TGGTGAAAAGTACCCCGGGAGGGGAGTGAAATAGTACCTGAAACCGTTCGCCTACAATCCGTCGGAGCCTTGCGGGGTGACGGCGTGCCTTTTGAAGAATGAGCCTGCGAGTTAGTGGTATGTGGCGAGGTTAACCCGTGTGGGGGAGCCGTAGCGAAAGCGAGTCTGAATAGGGCGTTTGAGTCGCATGCTCTAGACCCGAAGCGGGGTGATCTAGCCATGGGCAGGCTGAAGCGCGGGTAAGACCGCGTGGAGGGCCGAACCCACCAACGTTGAAAAGTTGGGGGATGACCTGTGGTTAGGGGTGAAAGGCCAATCAAACTCCGTGATAGCTGGTTCTCCCCGAAATGCATTTAGGTGCAGCGTCGTGTGTTTCTTGCCGGAGGTAGAGCACTGGATGGTCTAGGGGGCCTACAAGCTTACCGAAATCAGCCAAACTCCGAATGCCGGTAAGTGAGAGCGCGGCAGTGAGACTGCGGGGGATAAGCTTCGTAGTCGAGAGGGAAACAGCCCAGATCGCCAGCTAAGGCCCCTAAGCGTGTGCTAAGTGGAAAAGGATGTGGGATCGCATAGACAACCAGGAGGTTGGCTTAGAAGCAGCCACCCTTTAAAGAGTGCGTAATAGCTCACTGGTCAAGTGGTTCCGCGCCGACAATGTAGCGGGGCTCAAGCACACCGCCGAAGCTGTGGCATTCACATTTTTACTTCGCGGCGCCTTGATGTGTCGTGCAGGTGTGTGGATGGGTAGGGGAGCGTCGTGCCGTGGGTGAAGCAGCGGGGTGACCTAGTTGTGGACGCGGCACGAGTGAGAATGCAGGCATGAGTAGCGAATGAAGGGTGAGAAACCCTTCCGCCGGATGACCAAGGGTTCCAGGGCCAGGCTAATCCGCCCTGGGTGAGTCGGGACCTAAGGCGAGGCCGAGAGGCGTAGTCGATGGACAACGGGTTGATATTCCCGTACCCGCGAAGGAGCGTCCCTGATGAACCTCGTTGTGCTAACCACCCGAGCTGTGGGCGGTCTTCGGACCTAACATGGGGAGCGTGGGATCCTGGCGGGTAGTAGTCAAGCGATGGGGTGACGCAGGAAGGTAGCTGAGCCCGGCCGGTGGTTGTGCCGGGGTAAGCGTGTAGGCCGGTGTGTAGGCAAATCCGCACACCGTTAAGGCTGAGACGTGATGCCGAGCCGATTCAGGTGAAGTCAGTGATCCTATGCTGCCGAGAAAAGCCTCTAGCGAGTTCTTAGCGGCCCGTACCCCAAACCGACACAGGTGGTCAGGTAGAGAATACCGAGGCGATCGGGTGAACTGTGGTTAAGGAACTCGGCAAATTGCCCCCGTAACTTAGGGAGAAGGGGGGCCGGAGACGTGAAGCCCCTTGCGGGTGGAGCGTTGTATGGCCGCAGAGAGCAGGGGGAAGCGACTGTTTACTAAAAACACAGGTCCATGCGAAGAAGTAATTCGATGTATATGGACTGACGCCTGCCCGGTGCTGGAACGTTAAGGGGACCTGTTAGCTCTTCGGGGCGAAGCGGAGAACTTAAGCGCCAGTAAACGGCGGTGGTAACTATAACCATCCTAAGGTAGCGAAATTCCTTGTCGGGTAAGTTCCGACCTGCACGAATGGCGTAACGACTTCCCCACTGTCTCAACCACAGGCCCGGCGAAATTGCAGTACGAGTAAAGATGCTCGTTACGCGCGGCAGGACGGAAAGACCCCGGGACCTTTACTATAGCTTGACATTGGTATCTGAATTAGCTTGTGTAGGATAGGTGGGAGCCGGTGAAGCTCATACGCCAGTATGGGTGGAGGCATTGTTGAAATACCACTCTGGTTGATTTGGGTATCTAACTTCGGACCGTTATCCGGTTCAGGGACAGTGTCTGGTGGGTAGTTTAACTGGGGCGGTTGCCTCCTAAAGGGTAACGGAGGCGCCCAAAGGTTCCCTCAGCCTGGTTGGCAATCAGGTGTTGAGTGCAAGTGCACAAGGGAGCTTGACTGTGAGACTGACGGGTCGAGCAGGGACGAAAGTCGGGACTAGTGATCCGGCACTGGCATGTGGAAGCGGTGTCGCTCAACGGATAAAAGGTACCCCGGGGATAACAGGCTGATCTTCCCCAAGAGTCCATATCGACGGGATGGTTTGGCACCTCGATGTCGGCTCGTCGCATCCTGGGGCTGTAGCAGGTCCCAAGGGTTGGGCTGTTCGCCCATTAAAGCGGTACGCGAGCTGGGTTTAGAACGTCGTGAGACAGTTCGGTCCCTATCCGCCGTGCGCGTAGGATACTTGAGAAGGGCTGTCCCTAGTACGAGAGGACCGGGACGGACGAACCTCTGGTGTGCCAGTTGTTCCGCCAGGGGCATGGCTGGTTGGCTACGTTCGGAAGGGATAACCGCTGAAAGCATCTAAGCGGGAAGCTCGCTTCAAGATGAGGTATCCCACCACTTTCGGGTGGGTAAGGCCCCCAGTTAGACGACTGGGTTGATAGGCCGGAGATGTAAGCTCGGTAACGGGTTGAGTTGACCGGTACTAATAGGCCGAGGACTTGATTATCGAAGATGCTACGCGTCCACTGTGCAACTCCCGACAAACGAACAGCAGACCAGTGTTGGTGTTGTTTGATATGTCGATAGTGTTACGGCGGTCATGGCGGAGGGGAAACGCCCGGTTACATTCCGAACCCGGTAGCTAAGCCTTCCAGCGCCGATGGTACTGCACTCGGGAGGGTGTGGGAGAGTAGGACACCGCCGGAC
>NZ_JBDPMC010000155.1:0-5276 GCF_039871625.1 Micromonospora sp. B11E3
GCCGGACGCGCCAACATCGCCCACGCCCGCCGCGACCTACACAACCGCACCGATGTCTTCGCCGTCTACGGCATCTAGCAAACCATCACCAAGCCGGACAGAAAGAAACAACGCCGGGGCCCTGGGACGCGATCCACGACGAGCTTCGCCGGCAGGTGCGGGTCGCGGCCGGTCGTGAGCCAGAGCCGACAGCGGCGGTGCTGGACGCCCAGTCGATCATATCCAGTGAGGGCGGCGAATGCCGTGGGTTCGACATGGGCAAGAAGACCACCGGCCGTTATCTGGAGCCCGCTCTGACTTGTTCTTGATGTAGTCCAAGGGCGCTGAACGTGTACGGTGCCAAAACTAGATTCCGGCTGCTGACCAGCGGGTTCAAGGATTCGTTCAGGCGGCTCGATGGTACTCGTTGATGATTCCTCCCAGCCGCCGTCGGCGTCGAACGACGCCGTCGATCGGCACGGCGACGCCCGGGTCATGGTTGGGTGGCACCTGTCCGTGGCCTTGGTGCGGCCGGTGATCATTGAAGTGTCGGACGTATTCGGTCAGTACCGTCCTGGCGTGCCGTTCGCCGTAGCTGAGGAGGTGGTCTGTGCACTCCTCGCGCATGCTGCGGCCCCAGCGCTCCACGAAACAGTTCGCCCTCGGTGTGCGCGGCGGCGTCTTCACCACCCGTATGCCGTCTGCGGTCAGGACCGCGTCGAAGGTCCGCCCGTACTTGGTGTCGCGGTCGCGGATTTGGAACCGGAAGTCGTTGGTGCGTTCTCCGAGGTCCATGAGCAGGTTGCGGGCCTGCTGGGTCACCCATGCCTGGGTCGGGTGCTCGGTCACGCCGAGCAGGTGTACCCGGCGGGTGGCGATCTCCGTGACGACCAGCACGTACAGCCGGCGCAGCCACACGGTATCGACGTGGAAGAAGTCGGTGGCCAGCAGGCCGGTGGCCTGGGCGCGCAGGAACGTTCGCCAAGACGTGTCGGTCTGGTGGGGTGCGGGGCCGAGGCGGTCACGGGCCAGGATTCGGCGGATGGTGCCGAGGCCGACGCGGTGGCCCGGTCCGAGCAGTTCGCCCTGGATTCTTTTGTGGTCCCAGCGGGGGTTGTCCCGGGCCATTCGGCGGATGAGCTCGCGGATTTCGTCGCTGACGGGTGGTCGGCTGCCGCAGTGGGGGTAGGTCCAGCGGCGTTGGACCAGCCGGCGGTGCCAGGCCAGCAGGGTCGCCGGGGTCACGATCCGGTGGATGCGGACCGTGCGGGGCAGGCGGCGGGCCAGCGCGGACAGGATCGCCCGGTCTGGCCAGGACAGTCGTGGTCGGCCGTGGACCTGACGGTGCAGCACCGCGACCTCGTGGCGCAGGGCCAGCAGCTCCGCGAGCACCGCGCGGTCGCTGCGCGCCGCGAGGAGCAGAGCGTCGAACAGGCGGATCGCGACCAGATAGATCAGCTGGAAGACCATGACCACGAAGGTGCCTCGTTCCCATGAAGCCCCAGCTCACTGCAGGTGCGACAGGTATTGGCACCGTACACCCGCCCACCCCTCCGGCCAGGACGATGCGGTGGGGGCGTTCGGGTCGTCCAGCGGCCCGGGCAACCCGGGCAGATCCGTGTCCGCCGGCGGGGCAGGTACCGGCCCGGGCATCGGCGACGTATCCCCGTCGTTCAGCCAGGACAGGTCCGCACTACCCTGCGGGCGGTCCGGTCCGGGGGCAGGGCCCGGCACCGGTGCTTGCCGGGGCTAACCCGGATCGGTCACCCTGTACCGCGCCGCCACGCGACCGTGTGCTTCCCGGACCAGCTGCAGCAGACCACGGTCGCGCAATGCCCCGATCCGGCGATTCACCGTCTGCTGCGGTGTGAATGTCGCCGCGGCGAGGGCTGGCTCGCTGACGGTGATGAACCCTTCGCCGTCCATACTGCGGATCAGGACGTTCCACAACCGCCGCAGCTGATCCCGCTGCGTTGTGGTGGCGTTGTGGCCGACGTGCTGGTCGAACAGCGTCCGGGCATCATCCGGGTCGCGCACCCACTGGCTGCCTGCAGGAAGGGCCGGCAATGCTTGCCGGGGCTGACCCGGATCGATCACCCTGTACCGCGCCGTCACGCGACCGTGTGCTTCCCGGACCAGCTGCAGCAGATCATGGTCGCGCAATGCCCCGATCCGGTTATGCACCGTCGACGGCAGCGTGGATGTCGCCGCGGCGAGGGCTCGCACGCTGACGGTGATGTACCCGTCGCGGTCCATACGGCCGATCAGGACGTTCCACAACCGCCGCAACTCATCCCGCTGCTGCGTTGTGGTGGCGATGTCGCCGACGTGCTGCTCGAACAGCGTCCGGGCATCATTCGGGTTGCGCACCCAGCGGCGGCCCGCAGTGGGTTGGGGTTGGGGTTGGTCGGGGTGGAGTGGGGCGGGGGTGGTGGGTGGCTCGTCGGCCGGGTGATGGAGGGTGTCGCCGGGGTGGAGAGTGCCGGCGTCGGTGCGGGTCACCGCTGGGGAGGGTGCGGGGGATGGCTGCCAGTGCATGTCCGTCCCCTGGTAGGTGGCCCAGGCGCCGAGGTTCCCGCTGCCGGCGCCGGCCTGGCCGGGGGTGGACATCGCAGCACCGTGCCCGTCGGTCGCACCAATGTCGGGAACCGGCCCCGCCGGTCCCGCCCACCCCGCCGGCCAGGACGACGCGGCCGGCCACGCCGGCCAGGATGATGCCGTGGGGGCGTTCGGGTCGTCCAGCGGCCCGGGCAGCCCGGGCAGACCCGTGCCCGCCGGCGGGGCAGGTACCGGCCCGGGCATCGGCGACTGAGGTGCCGGATTCTGTACGCCCAGTCCGGGCGGGAACGGCTGCGTCCCTGGGAACTGGCTGGGCTGGTCGCCGCTGGGCTGCGACCACGATGTCGGGCCGGGCGGGGCCTGTGGCCGGGACGGATCCGTCGGTTGCGGCCCGGGGGCGGGTTCCGTGTCCACGGCCGTGGGCGGGCCGACCCACGCCGGATGGAGCAGATTGAGCAGATCGGCTGGGTCCATCTGCCAGGTGGGCCAGGCGCCGGGGTTCCCGCTGCCGTCGGGCTGATTGTCGGTGTGCGGCTGGCCGAAGTTGGTGGACATCCCGGCACCGTGGGCGGTCACATCAATGTCGGGATTCGGCCACTCTGGTCCCGCCCACCCCTCCGGCCAGGTCGACGCGGTGGGGGCGTTCGGGTCGTCCAGCGGCCCGGGCAGCCCGGGCAGATCCGTGTCCGCCGGCGGGGCAGGTACCGGCCCGGGCATCGGCGACGTATCCCCGTCGTTCAGCCAGGACAGGTCCGCACTACCCTGCGGGCGGTCCGGTCCGGGGGCAGGGCCCGGCACCGGTGCTTGCCGGGGCTGACCCGGATCGGTCACCCTGTACCGCGCCGCCACGCCACCGTGACCTTCCCGGACCAGCTGCAGCAGACCACGGCCGCGCAATTCCCCGATCCGGTCATGCACCGTCGACGGCGGTATGGATGCCGCATCGGCGAGGGTTGACTCGCTGGCGGTGATGAACCCTTCGCCGTCCATACTGCGGATCAGGACGTTCCACAACCGCCGCAGCTGATCCCGCTGCGTTGTGGTGGCGATGTCGCCGACGTGCTGCTCGAACAGCGTCCGGGCATCATTCCGGTCGCGCACCCACTGGCTGCCCGCAGGAAGGGCCGGCAACGATGCTTGCCGGGGCGGACCCGGATCGGTCACCTTGTACCACGCCGCCCTGCGACCGTGACCTCCCCCGACCAGCCGCAGCAGACCACGGCCGCGCAATGCCACGATCCAGTCATGCACCGTCTGCTGCGATGTGCCTGCCGCACGGGCGAGGGCTCGCTCGCTGACGGTGATGAACCCGTCGCCGTCCATACTGCCGATCAGGGCGTTCCACAACCGCCGCAACTGCTCCTGCTCCTGCTGCTGCGTTGTGGTGGCGATGTGGCCGGCGTGCTGGTTGAACAGCGTCCGGGCCCTATCCGGGTCGCGCACCCAGCTGCCCGCAGTGGGTTGGGGTTGGGATTGGTCGGGGGGGAGTGGGGTGGGGGTGGTGGGTGGCTCGTCGGCCGGGTGATGGAGGGTGTCGCCGGCGGGGAGAGTGTCGGCGTCGGTGTGGGTCACCGCTGGGAATGGTTGCCAGTCCATGTCCAGCCCCTGGTAGGGGGCCCAGTCGTCGAGGTTCCCGCTGCCGCCGTCCTGGCCGAAGTCGGTGGACATCGCAGCACCGTGCCAGGCGGTCACATCAATGCCGGGATCCGGCTCCGCCGGTCCCGTCCACCCCGCCGTCCAGGACGACGCGGCCGGCGGGGCCGGCCAGGACGGCAACTCCGTCCCTGGATCCTGCGACGGGTCGCGCACCCACTGGGCAGCGGACGCCGGGCCAGGAGCAGACGGGTCGCCGTTTTCCGTTGGATCGGGCGACTGCCCGTCTGAGGTGGAGCCGGCCCACCGGTGGTGACCGCCAGCGGCGGTGAAGGCCTGCTGGTGCGGCCAGTGCACGCCGGGTTCCTGACCGTTCTCGACGATGTCCGCGGTCCGTACCGCCTCCACCAGATCCGGTCCGAACAGCTCCACCGAAGCGTCCGAGAACAACACGGACCGCGCCGGCTCGTCCGCGTGTGGCCGCAGCTCGCCGGGTATCTGGTCTACCTCGTGTGTGGACGACATCAGCCGCCGGGCGCGCAGCTTGGTGCGCAGCCATTCACCGAAGGGGGTGGCCTGTCCCGGTCCCTGCCATGCCGCGTCGCACCAGACGAGCATGATGTCGGGTGTGTCGCCGCCTCGCTGTTGCGCCTGCGCGACGGCGTGTTGCCAGGCGGGCGAGGCGGTGAGCGTCCGTAGGAACAGGGCTTGGCGCACCGGATCGTCGGCCAGCCGTTCGGCCAGGTTCCGGTGCCCGGCGATGGTGAACCATCCGTCCACCCGCGGCAGCGCCTGTGCCGCCGTGCGGTCCGCCGCCGCCGCGTCCAGATCCGCCACGGCCGGGTCGGCGAAGTACACGCCGCTGAACGTGTCCGCCATGGCGATACCCCTGGATGCCTCGAACAGTTGGGGCAGGACCTCGTCCGGCGAGGCCGCCTGGATACCGATGTCCGCGGCGAGCCGGCGCAGCTGGGCGTCGGTGGCACGGCCGTGGCCGCCGCTGGCGAGATCGTGGATTCGTTCCGCGGCCGGCCCGTGGGCAGCGGCGAGCCCGAGATCGGCCGGGCCGCTGCTGCCGGCCGGGCCGGACGCAGCGCCCGGCCGGGATGCCGTACCTGAGTCCACCGCGGACCCGATCGCCGCGG
>NZ_JBDPMC010000156.1:0-5225 GCF_039871625.1 Micromonospora sp. B11E3
ACGCGGCGGATCCGCTGGCAGCAACGGCGCCAGAAGCGCCCACTCGTCATCGGTCAGCTCATGCCGTCGAGACACGCCAATCTATCTACCAAAACCCGCCCCGAAGATCCACGAGACACGCCCTAGGTGCGCGCCGGCCGCCGCGAGCGCCGCCGAGGCCACGGCGCGCTCATTCTCGTCGGCTTCGCGGGGCGTACGGCTTTCAAAGGTGGGGACGTTCACCGTGCCGTCCGGCATGAGCATCGGGCTCTTGCGGATGGCGTGGCTGTAGACGCCGTCGAAGTAGATCAGGTCCGTCTCGCCGTCACGGTCGACCGACTCCACGTACGGCTGGAGCAGCGCGACGAAGCCGTCGGAGTGCAGCCGTGCGACATGCGCGGCCGCGTCTGCCTCCAGCGAGCGGACGAAGCGCTGGACATCCTTGGAGTAGGCGCCCACCGTGGGCTTGACGACGATTTCCTCGGCCTCGGGATGCACTGCGAGGAATTGCCGCACCGCGGCCGGTGGATCCGTGTCCGGCGAGACGAACGCGCTGGGCACCACCGGTACGCCGCGCGCGGCGAGATCGGCCATGTAGAGCTTGTTGAGGCTCCACCGCACCACGCGCAGCGGATTGTGGAGTTCCGTCACGGCGTCGACGCGCTCGCACCAGGCGAGGAACGCGGGCAGGCGGTCCACATAGGCCCATGGGGATCGCAGCAGGACCGCGTCGTATGCCGACCAGTCGGCGGTCGGGTCCTCCCAGTCGCGTACCTCGGCGGCGAGCCCGGCGGCCCGGCATGCGTCGAGCAGCAGGGCCATGTCGTAGTCGATGGGAAGGCTGGCCACATCGGTGACCAGGGCGACGTTGTTCACTGTAGGGACCCCTTCTACCACGGGAGGACTTTGCCCAGGTGGACATAGCTGCTGCTCGGGCCGTCGGCGCCGAGCAGCGCCATGTCGACGCTCGTCTTCGCACCGATCGGTATTTCCAGGTCGCCCGCACCGTCGTTCAGATCCGTCTTGGTGTAGCCCGGATGCACCGAGTTGACCTTGATCGGCGTGTCGCGTAGCTCATACGCCAGGTGCACGGTCCAGGAGTTCACCGCGCTCTTGGAGGCGCTGTAGGCGGGCAGGGACTTAAATGCGTCACTGTAGACATACGACGTCGGATCGCCGTGCTTGGTTAGCGACGCCAGCAGGCTGGAGACGTTGACGATGCGACCCGCCGCGGACTTGCGGATGAGCGGCAGGAAGGCTGTCGTCACCTCGACAACGCCGAACAAGTTGGTGTCAAACGTCTCCCGCCACCGCTCCATGGGCTGCTCGGAGGGCTGCTTGCCGTACTCCTCGATGCGGATGCCCGCATTGTTGACCAGGATGTCGAGGCGGCCGTACTTCTCGGCGACCTCGGCGGCGGCCGCCGCGATGCTTTCCGGCTTGGTGACGTCCAAGACGAGTGGTGCGACGTCGAAACCCATGCTCCGCAGGCTCGCCGCGGCTTCTGCCACCGCCTCACGCCGACGGCCGGCGACCAGCGTGTGTACGCCGTTCTCGGCGAGCTGCCGCGCGATCTCGCGCCCGATGCCGCGGTTGGCGCCGGTGACGAGCGCGACCTTTGACAGAACCTCGCGCAAGGTTTACTCCTATCTACCAAATCACTGACAAGAACTTGGCCACCGGTGGGCCGAAGCGGGCGATGTCGACCAGAAAGGCGTCGTGCCCCTCGTCCGATTCCAGCGGACTGAGCTGCACATCCGTTCCGCCCTTGCTTAGGCCGTCCGCGATCTGGCGCTGCTGATGCAGCGGGAACAGCGTGTCGGTCTCCACCCCGATCACCAGCGCGGCGTCCAGGCGTAGCCGCGACAGCGCCGCTTCCGCAGTGCTGCCGCACGATTCGCCAAGGTCGAACAGGTCGATGCACCTACTGAGGTAGAGATAGCTGTTGGGATCGAAGTTGTGCACAAACCGGTCGGCGTGCGCCTGGAGATAACTCTCGACCTGGAACTCGGCGCTGAACGGGCCGTTCGCCGCCCAGCGTTCCGCGGCGAGCCGGGTGCGGCCGAAGCGCTGATCCCATTCCCGGGCCGAGCGGTAGGTCATCATGCCCAGCTTCCGCGCGAGGAGCATCCCGGTTCGCGGATAGTGCCTGGCGTCGTCGCGGTAGCGCCCGAGCGACCACTTCGGGTCGGACTGGATCGCCTCGCGTTGCAGCGAGCGGATGGCGATCGCGTAGGGCAGCGAGTGCACCGCGCCAGAGATGTTGATGTGGCTGCGCGCCAGGCCGGGATGGCGGACCAGCAGGGACAGCGCGCTCATCCCGCCCATGGAAGCACCGATGACGCAGGCCAGGGTATCGATGCCCAGCGCGCGGACGACGACGGCCGCCGCATCGGAGACGTCCTCAATGGATAACTCTGGGAACCCCAGCCCATAGTGCTCGCCGGTGGTGGGATTGAGCGAGGCAGGCCCCGTCGAGCCCTTGCAGCTGCCCAGCGCGTTCACGCAGAGCACATGCCACCGGTCTGTGTCGATTGGTTTGCCCGGCCCCACCATGTGCTCCCACCAGCCAGGGGTGGGGTCGTCGGGGTGCGCGGCGACGTGCGCGTCAGGGGACATGCCGGTGAGAATCAGGACGACGTTATCCCGTGCCTCGTTCAATCGCCCGACGGCCTCATAGGCGACCCGCGCGCCGTCGAGCACGCCCCCGCGCCTCATCGCGAAACCGTCGGGCAACGTGATGAAGCGCGTAGCCGGAGGAATGAACTCCCTCATCCGCGGCCCCGATCAGATGCCGCCGGAGCCGGCGTCCAGTGAGGCAAGCCACTCGTCGTCCGACTCTTCATTCATGCCGTCGAACAGGAAGGTGGACAGATAGCGCTCACCGGTGTCGGGAAGCATCGCGAGCAGCACCGAGCCTTCCGGCGCCGCCTCGGCGATCCGCAGAGCTGCGGCCAGCGTCGCGCCGGCCGAGATGCCAACGAAAATGCCCTCCTCGGCGGCCAGACGGCGCGCGGTGTCGCGGGCCACGACCTCGTCCATGGTCACGAGCTCGTCGATGACAGTCTGGTCGAGGACGCTGGGCACGAAGTTGGGGGCCAGGCCCTGGATCTGGTGCACATTCCATTCCTTGCCAGCCAGGACGGCGGCATTCTCCGGCTCTAGGACGACGATGCGTACTGTGGGGCGCGCCAGCTTCAGCATCTGGCCGACGCCGGTCAGCGTGCCGGTGGTGCCGAAGCCGGTGACGAAGTAGTCCAGGCGGTTGCCCGCGAAGTCGCCGAGGATCTCGGCCGCGGTGGTCTCCCGGTGGTACGCCGGATTGGCCGGGTTGTCGAACTGCCGAGCCCGGAACCAGCCGTGCTTCTCGGCCAGTTCGTCGGCGATCCGGTTGCCGCCGCTGCTGCCAAGGGCGCCGGGGAAGAGGAGCACCTTCCCGCCGTACGCGCGGATGAGCTTACGCCGCTCCTTGGAGTAGGTGTCGCCCATCACCGCCACGAATTGGTAGCCGCGGGCGGCGGCCACCATCGCGAATGCGATGCCAACGTTGCCCGAGGTGCACTCCACGATCGTGTCGCCGGGCTTGAGCAGCCCCTTGGCCTCGGCGTCCAAGACCACGCCGAGGGCGAGGCGGTCTTTGACCGAACCACCTGGGTTGAACGACTCGACCTTCACATAGACCGTAGTGTGCGCCGGGGACATCCGGTGAAGCCGGACGATCGGGGTGTGGCCGATGGTGTCGAGGATGCTTTCATAGAGGGCCATCGCGCGAACCGTCCTTCGAAATCAAGCCGCGTCGAGCGTGGGGGAGACCATGTCGAGGATCACGGCGAGGGCCTGCTCGATCTGCTCCTCGTCCATCGGGGCATTGAACTCGGCCAACTCGACGCCGATCAGCCGCTCCCTCGGGATGGCGTCGAAGATTGCCCGGATCTGCGCAGGCAGCAGGCCGTCGGGCACCGTGTAGTCCGCGGGGACCGCGCCCGGATCCATGACGTCCCAGTCGATGTGGACCCATACCCGTGCGCCGCCGATGGCGGCCATGATGTTCTCGGCCGTGGTCTGGCTCGGGGGGATGACCCGCACTCCCGTCTTCTCGATGAGCGTCTGCTCGGCCGGGTCGACGTCGCGGGTGCCGATCAGGACCGCCTGCTCGGGCTTCAGGCCGGCCCCGTGGCCGCTGTCCCACAGTCCACATGCACCCGAAAGCACCATGCCGCCTAGGTAGCCGGTGTCGGTCGTTTCCGGAGTGTTGAAGTCGCCGTGCGCGTCGACGTAGAGGACGACGGCATCAGGGAACCTTCGCGCGACGACCGGCAGGGTGGCAAGGCTGACCGAGCACGTATTGTTTAACAGGACCGGAAGATCGCCGCCGTCGAGGCTCGTGGTGACCGCCTTCGCCATGGCGAGCAGCGTCTCGCGGGCCTGGGGAAGACTCTCGGTCCAGTCGTCGTTCACGGCCGGCGCGGGCGTTCCGATGTACTGGGCGGAGAGCCCGTAGCGCTCCTCCACGGCGCGCGCCGTACGTGCCGCGCCCTCGATCATCCGGTCCGCCCGGTCCGCCACCCGCCCCTGGGAGACGATGAGGTCGATCATCAAGAAAGATCCTTTCCAGCCGAGTCGTTGCTATACCCGCCAAAAAACGGGGTGCTGCCGTGCCCGCCGAACGCGAACGGGCATCGATCTGTCCGCTCGGCGTCGTTCTCGGCGAGGCTGTACTGAAGCCATTCGAGCGCCCCGCTGCCGTAGGAGCTCAGATGCTGTGAATGAGGGGTGCCGTCGTAGCGGTCGATGCGGTCGCGGATGTTCGCGCGTACGTTGCGGCCGCTGGGCGTGTCACCGGCGAAGATGTCAAACCGCTCACGCGGATTAATGACGAGCATGAAGTGCGCGCCGAGGTTGCGGCTGCGCCGTGTCCGGTGGGCCGGGCTGCTCATGTTGCAGAAGAGCGGCATGCCGTTGAAGCACATCGACCAGCCCGGCGAGTTCGGATCCTTTGCCACCTGCTCGGGCCAGGGCGCGGGGTCGATGTCGTGGAGTTCGGAGAGAATCCACCAACCGAAGGCGTGGTAGTCCTCGACGGTCTGCGCCCGCACCGCATCCTCGGCGAACGCCATGACGGCTCTTCGAACTTGAGCGGGGTTTGTGGCTGAGCCGACCCGAGAGTGAAGGGCTCGCAGCCCGTCAGTGATCATCTGAGTGTCTAGTTCGGATGGTCACAAGTGATGAGCTGCGAGCATGATCAA
>NZ_JBDPMC010000157.1:0-5132 GCF_039871625.1 Micromonospora sp. B11E3
CCACGCGACGGGTCCGCTGGCAGCAACGGCGCCAGCAGCGCCCACTCGTCATCGGTCAGTTCATGCCGTCGCGACACGCCAATCTATCTACCGGATCCGCCCTCGAAGATCCACAAGACACGCCCTAGCCTGGGTGGACCCGCGTTGCCCGGGACAGACGCGGATCGGCACGATGCGGTCGTGGGGCCGACCTGCTCACCCAGCCCAACGCCGCCCGACGCGCGGTCGGAGAGCCCTCCTCGAAACAGCGCGCCGTCGTCGGCTACGGCAACGTCCATGGCTCGCCTCCCGATGTCAACACCGACGATCTTGTGACACCCGAATGCGGCGGCGTATCCCTGTCGGCGGGCGGGCATCCTGGATGAGGCAGTGACGCGTGTCGCGGACCGGTTCGTGCGGACGGAGCCGCGGGCGGTGGCGCGGTTCGTGGCAGGACTGCTGTCGGGCGTGGAACGCCGGCGCAGCCGGTCGTGTGGAGAACAGTCAGGTCGTTCGGCCACCACGATCCGTCGTCGTCGAGCAACTGCTGCTCGGTGGGATCGCCCGGATGGTCGTGTCGAGTGAATTCGCCTCCGGGTGTCCGCCCAGCTCAAACAGATCGCTGTGGACGCCCGCGACCGCCTCGTCGGCCTGGTTTGGACGACATCAGCGTGAACGGCTGCATCACCCAGGCCCCGGCGGCGGTGACTGCGCGGCGGGCGTTGTGTTCTTGGCCCTCGGCTCGGGTGCGGTCATCGTAGGAACTACGGATGGGGGGCGGCCGGTCATCGCGCACCGTCGGGACTGGCCGGCACCTACCCCGGTGCCGGCCAGTCCCGACGTGGCCTCCGCCGCCCACCACAGGCGGCTCAAGGAACAGTTGGTCCGCGCGGAGGTTCACCTCTCCAGTTGTCGGTGGGGGCGCTCGCTCCCAAGGCGAGGATCCGCAACCACCACCGGCCACCTGGCGAACGTGGTGGACACGCACTGACTAGCGCCCGTCCGTCGACGCCCTTCTGCGGCGAACGAAGATGACCAGGGCCGCCCCGAAGGCGACCATCAGGACCCCGATGAGGCCGATCCGGGCGGTCATCGCACCTGTCGTCGGCAGCTTCTCGCAGGTGCCCGGGTCCTCATACTCACCGATCAGCTTGTAGTCGTAGCCGGGAAACACCACGCTGACGACGCGCTTTCGTCCGGCGGCGAAGACGACCGTCTCCGATCCCCCGTCGGAGGCCGTGACCTTCCTGTCCTGCGTTCCATAGCTGGCGACCGCCTCCATCGGCGGCATCCCCTGACCCGGATGGGTGATGGTCACCTTCAGCTCGGTGCAGGTCGACTCGGTGGACATCGTGGGCAGCCCGCAGGTCGACGGCCGCGACCAGAGATAACGAGCCACTTCCTTGCCCCGCTCGGCTACGACGATCGGGCCCGTGCCCGCCGGCAGCTGCAACTTCACCGACTTTCCCGCGGGCACCTCGACGGCACGGTCCACACCGGTCGCGGTGACCCGGAACTTCACCGGATAGTGGCCGCCGCTGAGATGGACGGTGACCGACCCGTCGCAGGCCGGCACGAAGGTGGCCTTCGGCTGTGCGCAGGACACGGCACCGCCGTTGTAGGCGCCGAGCGGGCCGGCGGAGCGGTTGCCGGGCTTGCCCTTGCTGCCCAGCTTCTTGTCGCCGTAGCGCTTGCCCTTCGCCACCATCGGCGTGATCAGCTCGTTCTTGCCGCCCCAGACGAGGTCGACTTGGGTGTAGCACTTCGGCACGTCGACCTTCAGCTCGACCTTACGGTGCTTGGCGTCGATCGCTGCGACGTGGTGGTCGTGCGCGTATTGCGGCCAACTCGCCTTGGCGCTCGGCGCGAAGTAGGAGACAAGGAGGAACTCCTGCTTCTGATCCTTGCACAGGGGCAGGTCACCGGCGAGCTCGATCGTCGCCCGGCCCTTCGCACCGTCGAACGTATGTTTGTATGTGGCCTGTGCCATGCCGACGCATTGCGGTGTCTCCCTGCACGTCCCCCTGAGGCCTACGGCGGTGCCGGAGTCGGTGCTGGAGATGCCGGTGCGGTCGCCGTTGCGCTCGAACCAGGTCGCCGACACCGTCAGGGTGGCACTCGTCGTCGTGCCCGGCACCCGCTGCACACCGGTTACGACACCTTTCGGACCGTTGCCGTCGGTCTCGGCGCTGATCGCGCTGCCCACCTTGATGCCGTCGATCGGCTGCTGCGGTCGCGCGACGAGCTTGGTGATCTGAGCGTATCTGTTCTCCCAACTGCCGTTGTTTACCTGCCAGGTGATCTCATAGCTGCCGTCCGGCTGGCACACCGCGGCCCCGCTGACCCGGGTGTGATGCGCTGCAGCGGGGCTCGCCGCCACCAGCGCCGCGAGCATGCCGAGCAGCATGCCGCCCGCCAGGGCGAGCAGCCTTCGAAGGGATCTGTTCACGTCAGTCACTCCACTGATGGAAGGGATTGTTTCGGGGTCCGGCATCTCGGCGCGCCGCCGCGCCCCTTCGCGTCCCTGTGTGCACGTACCGCAGGCCGTGCATGGATCAATCCGTGGCGAAGTTGATATGAAAGGTTTCTGTCGATGATCGGCGGCGCGGTCCACGGCCGCGGAGCACCGCCAGCCGGGCATAGCCCCAGTCACCGCAGTCGGCAACCGTCCGCAGCGCCCACCGCATGCGCTCTGCGGCTTCTTCCGGATGCTCACCGAACTCGTACGCGACCTCGGATACGCGGCCGGAGACCCGGCGGTGCACGAGTTCGCCGGCGATCGCCCGGCGCACCTGCTGGCGATCGGGATGCTGCGACGGCTGTAGCGCCGACGCGAACAGAGCTTCGGCGAGCAGCACGGTCCGGTACCTCAGCATTGCGCTATCTCCTCGCCGCCGGCCACGTACCGCGATCCGCCGTGACCCCACCGAACCGTCCCGTCACGGCAGATCGCGGCCGAGGATGGCGAACGCACGCGGATCGCCGGGACAGCGCAGCCCGCGGCGCACGTCACGGAATCCCATCCGCCGATACAGCCGCCACGCCCGCGACCGCGCCTCGGCCGTCTCCGCCGTCGACAGCACTGCCGTCCGCGTCCCGGCCGATGACAGCATGCCGCGTAGCATTGCCTCACCCAGCCCTCTGCCCTGGCAGGCCGGGCGGACCTGTAGCTCGGTTACGGTGCAGGCGTCGTCGAGCCACCGCCTGCGATCGGCGACGACCGGCATCGCACCGGCCGCCCAGTCCCGCCACCGCTGGCCAGGCCGACACAGATAGCCGTAGCCGAACCCGACGATGTCGGCCAGCGGCCCCAGAATGGCCACCGCTCGGAACCCGGGCATGGTCAGGTGCTCGACCAGCTGCCGACGGCTGCCTTCCCGCATCGCCGGGCCATAGCCTGTCGCCTCGGCAAGGACATCGATCGCCTCGTCCGCCCGGGTGGCGAGCTGCTCGGGCGTCCACGCGACCAGGAAGTCCCTCATCGCATCCGGCACCGGTACCTCCAACAGGTCGGGCAGTGGCGGCTGACCGTCGACTGGGTGAAGGCCATGGGGCGGCTGCCGCACGCCTCGCGAATCAGCGACAGAATCTGCCGGCCATGCCTGCTGTCGGTGAACCGGAACGCGCCACGGCTTCGTGATCTGGAGTGCCCTCATACTCCCAACACGGCCAGGCCCCGGTCCGTGGGTCAGTTCATTTCAGTCCCGAGACCTACGTCCCGTGATTCGCGTCGATATGGTCGGCTCGCGGGAGTGAAACCGCAGGTCAAAGAGGTCAACATCGGCACCGGCGACCGGTTCGTGATCTGCATCAACCCCGGAGCGCCCAACGCGACGCCGCCTGCGTGAAACGGCTGACCCCAACTCGCCGACAAGATTGGCGGCTCGGACAAGCTCAACCCGACCAGACACGCCGAGCTACGCGAGGTGATCTCCACCAAACCCGGCCTGCACCGCTACCTGCAAACCA
Source organism: Micromonospora sp. B11E3 (assembly GCF_039871625.1). Lineage (NCBI taxonomy): Bacteria > Bacillati > Actinomycetota > Actinomycetes > Micromonosporales > Micromonosporaceae > Micromonospora > Micromonospora sp. B11E3. The sequence continues at coordinate 3,949 of NZ_JBDPMC010000157.1, forward strand.
CGCCTGGCGGGCTGCTACGCATCGGCGCCACCGCGATCAACCTCTGTGCTGGATCAGCCGTTCCATGACGGAGCGCCGGAACGATCATCTTGTCACGAAACCATCATTCATCAGCGGCTACGAGCGTGATGTAGCCGGTGGAGTACACGCTTGTCGCCGCGTTCGGTCCGAGCGTGACGCGTCCCGCCGGCACCTTCTTGGCGAACACGACGAAGTGGCGCTGGTCCTTGTCGTTGGTCGGGATGATCATGTCAGTGCGCTTGAAGCCCTGCTGCTTCAGCCACGCCGGCCACCAGTTGTCCACCTCTGGTGCTCCGCGTCTGTCGAAGGCGGCGTACACGGTGGCGTCGCGTGCGACATCGAAGACCAGGTAGTCCGCCGGGGAGGTCAGTCGCTTGTCGTCGCTGGCGCCGGGGATCAGCACTGCTCCGGTGAGCGGGTCGGGAAGGCCGGTGAAGACGGGCGGCCGGTCGACGAAATGCTTGGTACCTACTTCCGCGGTGCGGACCGTAGACAGCTTCGACGGTTTCTGTATCTGGACGTCCTCCAGTTCGAGCATCGGCCGACCGCTCGGGGTGTTGATTTCGGGCGTTGCGCTGGGCGCCTGCGGCCGGTCGCCCGGGATGTCGGCCCCGGACGTCGCGCTGGACACCTCGGGCCGGTCGCTCGGGGCGTCGGTCCCGAACACGAGCGCTACGCCCAGCAGGCCGATGACCGCGACCAGCGCGACGACGACGCGCGCGTTCGCGAGCCGTGACCACCGCCGCCGCGCCGGGGGCGGCACGGCCGCCGGGCGGGGGTCTCCGGCAGGGCCGCTGACCGGCTGTGTCGGCTTGGCCGGCGGCTGCGCCCGTTGCTTCGCGCCGCGCTTCGCCTTGGGGGCCGGCGCGCCCATGGCTGCGGCTGCGGCTGGGGCTGCGGCTGGGGCTGGGGCTGCGGCTGGGGCTGCTGCGGCGGCGGGCGCGCCGCTGTCATGTTTGGTCGCCGTGGGTGGAGCGCTGGTGCGGACTGTCGTGGTGGTCGGCGTGTCGGGTGCGGGTCGTCGGGGTGCTGGGACGCCGCGTGCGGTGTGGGTGTCGGAGCTGAGCATGGCGGCGCCGAGTGCGACGGCGTGTTTCGGGTGGGTGTTGGTCATGATCGGTCGCCGTAGTGTGTCGCGTAGTAGCTGGGTGACCAGGGGGATC
>NZ_JBDPMC010000158.1:0-5051 GCF_039871625.1 Micromonospora sp. B11E3
GTGAGAGGACCACTTCATACCGGGGTTCTGCGTCTTTCCCTTGCACCACAACGGGTCCGGGCGTGTCCGCACCGGCCACCAGCACCGCTACCCGCCGCACTCACACCGTTACGCGGAAAGGCTCAGTGATCGCCGAACTGGCATGAGTGCCACTGCCGGGTGCTACACGCGCTCAACGGGACCCGTGCGGAGCGGTACGCGTCGTCGGCCGCCGATGACTCCCGGCCGTCGGGAACGACGAGGCCCAAGGCGGCGTCTCCCGTTGTCACCGCCATGACACGACCTTCCCGATTGAGCGGTGAGCAGCTTGTCGGTCCGCTTGTTCCGGCTATCCTGCCCGCCCGTCCGCGTCCCCGCCCGGTACCCATGCCGGTACTACCCGCGCGAGTTCAACTACCGGCGGTCGTCAATGCCGCTGAGCTTCTGCTGGGGATGGCTGTCCCATCCCGCTGCGGCCGAGTGACCGCGCAGCACCTCCTACTGGGGCTGGGCTGGCAGCCGGGACACCGCCTCGACATCCAGTCGCACCGAGGGGTGCTCGTCATCGCCTCGGCCGACGATGGTCGGCACGGGGTGGGCAGCCGAGGGCAGCTGCCCCTTCCGGCTTCCGCGCGGCGGATGTGCCGGATCGAGTCCGGCCAGCCGGTGCTGCTGGCCGCTCTTGTCGCCCATGACCTGATCGTTGTGCACTCGATCAGCGCTGTCGCTCGCCTGCTCGCCGATCTGCACGCCGAGGTGGCGGGAGGCGACGATGTCTGCTGATCCCGCCGCGGTTGCCGCTGCCCGGCAGGTCCTGGCCCACCTTGGCGTCACCTTGGCCGATCTGGAGTCCGACGCTAGCGTGCCGGTGTCGCTGCCGACGGTCGCGGAGTATCTGCCGCGCGTGATCGCGGCGGCGGGCCCGGGTGCGAGACGGACCTACGACACCTACTGGGAGCGGATGGCTGCCGCCTGGGGCGACCGGCCGGTGGACGCGGTTGCGGCCAGTGACATCGAGGCGATGAAACAAGAAATGATCGCCACGGCGCGGTCGCGGCGTAACAGCCGCAACGGTCGGCACGCCGGCGAGCATGTCATCGCCGCCGCCCGCGCCTTCTACTCCCGAGCCATCGCCGATGGTCTGATCGACGCGTCAGCCAGTCCCGCGCATCGTGTCGCCAAACCCCGCCGCCTCCCGAGCACACGTCGCGCGTTGACGCCGCACGAGTTGGAGGAGATCAACGCGGTGGCGCGTACCAGCGGTAACGATGTCGTTCTCGACGCACTTCTGCTGCGCCTGCACACGGAGAGGCCTGCCGGCGCGGCGGGGCCCTCGCCGTGCGGCTTGTCGACCTGGATCGCCGCAGCGGGCTCGTGCGTCTGGCTGAGAAAGGCACGGTGCGGTGGCAGCCGGTCAGCCTCGACCTCGCCGAGCATCTGTACGAACATGCCCACGCCCGCGGCGCCGTTCTGTCCACCGACCGGTTGTTGCGCTATCGCAACGGGCAGCCGATCAGCAGCCGTCGCTACGACCACCTGTGGAAACGTATCGGCGAGCGTTTGCCATGGGTCGCCGCGCAGGGCATTTCCACCCACTGGCTGCGGCACACCACCCTCACCTGGGTGGAGCGCCACTTCGGCTACGGGGTGGCCCGCGCCTACGCCGGTCACACCGACAGCCCAGGGTCTTCCACCACCACCTACATCAAGGCCGACATCCAAGACGTCGCTGACGCCCTGTCGGCGATGACCGGCCAACCACACCCACTCGCCACGATGGAAGGAACCCCCGGCGTCTGGCCGATGACCATTCGCCGTTGATCGACTATCTCGGATGAGATCCTGTCGCTTCGTGGGCGGTGGGGGAGCAGTCCCTGGATCCCGCACGAAGCGGCGGGTCCGGTCGGGAGCCTGGGGATGAGCGACACCGGCTCGACTGGACCTGCGTCCCACGGGAGGCCGAGGAGATGCGAAACTATCGACGGTGGCCCGAAGCCGTGGACTGAGTGGCGGGAGTTGCGGATGAACGGCGCAAACGGCGAGTGGACGCCCGGTGACGTTGCCGCCATGATCGGCAACCCGTTCTACGCCGTGAATATCGATCCCGACCTGGCAGTCGCGCACGACCCGATGATCTCCGAAGAAGAATGGGTCGCGGCGAACGCGAGATTGATCGACGAGCTCGGCCCAGAACCTTATCTGCGTAACCTTCTGGCTGTTCTCAAGGGCGTGTACCCGAGGGGCTGACAACTCCACCGCCCCCTTGAAATTGTGCGCCTGTGCCCTCGCTGGTGCCTAGCGGCGCGAACTCCAGTGCAGACTCTGCCTGCTGGAGATGCCCTTCTCCGTGCCCGGATTGACGAGTGCGCTTCACTGGCGCAGGCAGATCGAATTGGTTGATTAAATTGCACTACGTGGCAGCTCACGCTTGTAGTGTTTACGCATCGTAAAGTGCTAGGCTTAACGCATGAGCACCCGTTTGTATAACGGATGCTACGCGTGGGTCCCCCCTCGGACACCAGTTTCGGTGAGGCTTCACCATTTGCGTGACAGGTCACCATACCTGCAGCCGCTTGTTCTTGGCAGATGTTCCGCGGAAGTCGGGTTTGCTTCGCTGCAAACCGCGACGATGGTGGACATGAGTTCGGCTCGGCTGCCGCGGTCCGGTGGTGAACAGCTCATCGGTGCCTTGGTGCCGCCCAAGACTGTGAGCCCGGTTGTCGGGGATCCGGCGCCGTTGCCGGTGTTGCCGCAGCTGAGCCTGCCGGCCGATCCCGACCCAGACGGTCTGGCGTTCGGGATGGCCCGCCTGGACCGGTCCGGACGGCTGTCCGCCAGGGAGTTGCTCGGCGTGTTGGGTTGGCGGCCCGGGAGCCGGATCGATATCGGCGTCGTGGCGGGCGTGTTGGTGGCCGCGTCGGCGTCCGCTGGTCGGCATGTCGTGCGCGGCCGGGGTGGGCTGTGTCTGCCGGCTGCGGTCCGGCAGATGTGCGGTCTGCTGCCCGGTGTGCCGGTGTTGCTGGCGGCTTCGCCGTCCCAGCAGGTTCTGGTGGTCCATTCGGTCGGTACGGTGGCGCGGCTGCTGACCGAGCACCACATCCGCCTTGCAGCAGGCGACCATGGCTGATGAGCAGCGCATCGCGGCCGCGCAGCGGTTGCTGGCCCGACTCGGCGTGAGCGTGGCCGACCTGCGGGAGGCGCAGCGGCCACGGGTGCCGACCATCGCGGAATACCTGCCCCGCGTCATCGCCGCAGCGGGTCCCGGGGCCCGCCGCACCTATGGCAGCTACTGGGACCGTCTCGCAGCGCGGTGGGGGGATCGGAGGTTGGACAGCATCGCTGCGACGGACGTCGAGGCACTGCAACGCGAGGCCGCCGCGGGCGCTCGGCTACGGCGTAACGGTCGTGGCGGCCGGCACGCCGGGGAGCATGTCATCGCCGCGGTCCGGGCGATCTACAACCGGGCGATCGCCGATGGCTTGCTGGGGGTGTCCGACAGCCCGGCGCACCGGGTGAGCAAGCCCCGACGGTTGCCGAGTACTCGGCGCGCGTTGACGTCCGAGGAGTTGGAAGAGATCAATATGGCGGCGCGCAGCAGCGGCAATGACGTTGTCCTCGACGCCATCCTGCTGCGCCTGCACACCGAGACCGCCTGCCGGCGCGGGGGCGCGCTCGCCCTCCGCCTGATGGATCTCGACCGGGAACGCGGCCTGGTTCGGCTCACCGAGAAAGGTGGAACCCTGCGCTGGCAGCCCATCACCCTGGACCTGGCAGCAAGCCTTGACGACCACGCCCGACACCGCGGCGCGGTCGTACCCACCGACGCCCTGCTGCGTTTCCGCCACGGCGGGCCGCTCACCAGCCGCCGCTACGACCACCTGTGGAAACGCATCGGCGAACGCCTGCCCTGGGTCGCCGCCCAGGGCATCTCCACCCACTGGCTGCGCCACACCACCCTTACCTGGGTAGAACGCCACTTCGGCTACGGCGTTGCCCGCGCCTACGCCGGTCATTCGGACAGCACCGGCCCAACCACCACCACCTACATCAAGGCGGATCTCCACGCCGTCGCAACTGCTCTGGCGGCCATGACCGGCCAACCCCACCCACTCGCCGCCTTCGTCGAGGATCCCCAAGCGAGGCCCTTGCGTCCCCATTCGTTATAGCTACCGTCATCGAGTACTGCGAACCAGAGGACTACTGAACTGGGTAATTGGTCGGGTGGCCGCGGGTGGGAATGCCTGGGGCCACCCGACCAATTCCTCGAGCTGGGCTGCCGGCCAGGCCGTCGGCGAGGCGAAGTTGTCTGCCCCGATGCTTGATCTACTCCGATCGGTTGCAGGCGGCATCTCCGTTGGGTACTTCGATACGGACGATCGCCTGGGTATGCTGCCCGGTGCTGCAGATTTATGCGGCATCAATCCTGTGCGCCATCGAGGTGACTCTTCGTCATGCAGACTGCACGGTTGACCGCCACCCTTGTCGCCCTTACTGTCACGCTCAGTATCGGTGTCACCGGATGTCGTACGCGCACCCCTGTTCCCGCCTGCAGCAGCGTTGGCGGCAGTCATTCCGCTGCTTCTGAAAACGGGCAGCAGGACGAAGCGCGAGTCGCCCTTGCCGCTGCTGGCCGGTGGGTTGCCGAGGAAACCGTCCGCGTCATCACTCAGGAGGCGGGTATCGCCGGCCAGGGTGTCATGCATGCGCAGGCGCGAACCGGGACGATGTCGCTGAAGTTTCAGAAGACTGACCGGATGATCCTGGTGACGGTGTATGAGGACGACGTCTACTTCAGTATGCAGAATGTGCCGGGGGTCAGCTTTGGCACCAGCTACCGGCTACCGAAGTCCGAGGTGCCGGCGGGTAGCTACCTGGATGTCGACCCACGAGATCCAGGCGGGATGCGTCGGCTGATCGACGCGGTGGTGAGTGTGCGGCGAGACGGTCAGGGCCCCGGCGTTGTTTCGTATTGTCCGGTTATGTAATGAAAACGCTGATGTTGAGGGCTGGATAGCAGGCGAGCACGACTTCTGCTGATCTTTCGGGTGCCTAGCCAGAAAGATCCACTCAGG
>NZ_JBDPMC010000159.1:0-5041 GCF_039871625.1 Micromonospora sp. B11E3
ATGGATCTGGATGGGATGGATCTGGACACACCAAAGCTCGACGACGAGTGGGAGCCGCCGCAGGACACCGAACAGGTCCAGTCCCCGCTGTCCGAATGGCCAGGGGTGGATGTCGCGTGGGTGCCGTTGGGGGTGGAGGACACCGCGACCGTGGCGGTCCCGCAACAGCGGGATGCGGGAGACCACGACCCGTCTTATCTTGACCCGAAACTTCTTGACCCGGCATTCGTGGAGGATCTGTGGATGCCGTACCTGGACCCGGACCCGGACCTGGGTGTGGGTCTAGGTCCGGGAGGGGTGGAACTGTCGGCACTGCCGCCCGGCTGGGGATGGACACCGGACGGCACCGAACAGGTCGATTCTTTGTACCCGCCGTCTGGGGTGTCGGAGGTCGGTGTCGCGTGGGCGCCGTCGGTGGTGGGGGACGACGTGACCGCGCCGGACGATCGGGATACGGAAGATCACGACCTGTCTTCTGTTGACCCGGCGCTTCTTAACTCGGCATTCACGCAGGATCTACGGATGCCGGACCCGGATCTGGACCCGGATCTGGTTCTGGACCTGGACCCGGATCTGGTTCTGGACCTGGACCCGGATCTGGTTCTGGACCCGGACCTGGGTCTGGGTCGAATGGGTACGCCGACGCTCGATGAGGGCTGGGAGCCGGGGGGCGATCAGGTCGATTCTTTGTACCCGCTGTCTGGGGTGTCAGGGGTGGGTGTTGCGTGGGCGCTGTCGGTGGTGGGGGACGACGTGACCGCGGCGGTTCCGGACGATCGGGATACGGAAGATCACGACCTGTCTTCTGTTGACCCGGCGCTTCTTAACCCGGCATTCATGCAGGATCTACGGATGCCGGACCCGGATCTGGATCTGGACCCGGATCTGGTTCTGGACTCGGACCCGGATCTGGTTCTGGACCTGGACCTGGACCTGGATCTGGACCTGGACCTGGATCTGGTTCTGGATCTGGATGGTGTGGATGGGGTTGGCCGGCCGGTGTTGGAGTTCCCGGTGCCGGCTGATGGGTATTGCGTGTTGTCGGCGTTCGTTGTCGCTGATCCGGTGTGGGTGCGGGACGTGTTGGCGCAGGCAGGGGTAGAGGTGCTGCCGACGGATCTTGAGTGGCTGTCTGGTCCTGAGCGGGTGCGCGTCAGTGTGGGGCGGATGGCTGGTGCGGTGCCGGCGGGGTCTGAGTTGGCGCGGGTGAACGAGTTGTTGCGGGCCCGTGTCGTGTCGTACCTGGACACCTGTTTCGGGTGGTTGCCGGCCGATGTGGTGATGCAGCGGCGGTATCTGCCGCAGGGGGAGCCGTGGCGGCAGGTGCGGGAGCTCAGCGATGGGCAGGTGTTGGCGCGGCTGATTGATCGTCTCGGCGACCAGGGTGTTTCGGGGGGCGGTGTTGTCACCGAGGCTGGTTTCCTGGATGCGCAGTGGATCGGGCAGCGGTATGACGAGGCGTGTGCGGAGTTGATCGGGTTGGGGCGGGATCCCGGTCCGGTCATGGATGTGCCGCAGGAGCAGTTGGACTTCGTCAACGGGCGTGGCCGGGGTTTTCCGGTGGCGTCGTTGGCGCCGGATCGGGCCCGTGAGTATCTGGTCCACGTGTTGAGCACGTCCGGCGGGCCGCTCGAGGCGGACGAGCTTGCCGAGGTCTTCGACACGGTGGCCGACTGGGGCCGCCGGTGGGATCGGCCGGGCGGGGAGTTCCTGCTGCCGTTGCTGGCCCACGCCACCGGTAGCCGGATCACCGTGTGGCAGCCCACCGGGCGGGGGGCGAGCCCGGTGGCGGTGTTCGGGCCGCCGGACGGCCGGCCGGTCACCCTGTACTACGTCGCGGCCGACCCGGCGAACCCCACCCACTACAACCACTACAACGCCGCTGTCCCCGATCCTGTCCCGTTACCGTCCGCGCCGGCCGGGCTGCCGCGGTCAGACGAGTGGGACGAGTTGTTCACGCGATTCTCTAGCGTGATGGGGCTGCCAGGAGCTGAGGATGTGCGCCGTAGTCTGCAGGCGGAGTTCGGCCTCATCATCGACAGAACCGACTTCGCTGAAGAGAACGGCCTGTCCCCGGAGGACGTTCACCGGCTGCGGCAGGCCCTGGACACGCGCGGGACGTCCGTTCCCCACCTCAAGGGGGCGCTGCTACGCCTGATGTCCGAGGTGTATCACGTCAACATCACTCTGGCCTCGGCCGCATCGGGATTCCACGACAACTATGGTTTCGCACCCGGGTATCCCAGGATGGTCGGACTGGGCCACCCCGCCACTCAGGTCACGTCCGGCCCGGCATCTCCGCACACGCAATCCATACCGATCCGTACCGGCCAATCGGCAACCCCGCACCCCACACCTCAGCCGCCCCCACCCACATCCACCACCGCGGCGCCACTACCAGAACCGCCAGATCACGTGGTCACTTGGCGGCCCGGCACGGATGGACCTCAAACCTTCCGCGAATACATGGCGGAGCTGGAAGGAAAGGGTGAACTCCCCGACCGGGTATCCCTACCCAAAAAGAGAAAGGGGAGGCTGGGGCGGGGGATGGCCGCATGGGTGAAAGCCTGGGCACAGGGACTGCAGGGTGAGCCCGCCCCCGACGGCCACCCCTACACCCTGGATGCGGTAGTCAAACTATCCGGCAAACTGATCACCCATGCCACGGTCTGGAGATATTGGCGGGAGGCGGCGCCGCCGCTGCCCCCACCGCCAGATCACGTAGTCACTTGGCGGCCCAGTAAGGATGGGCCTGCCACCCTCCGCGAATACCTGAAGAAGCTGGAAGAAAAGGGTGAACTCCCCGACCGGGTATCCCTGAACCCCGACAAAGAGGGGAGGCTGGGGCCGGGGATGGTCGCATGGGTGAAAGCCTGGGCACAGGGACTGCAGGGTAAGCCCGCCCCCGACGGCCACCCCTACACCCACGATGAGGTAGCCGAACTATCCGGCAAACTGATCAACCAGACATCGGTCGGGAATTATTGGCGGGAGGCGGCGCCGCCGCTGCCCCCACCGCCAGATCACGTGGTCACTTGGCGGCCCAGCAAGGGTGGGCCTGCCACCCTCCGCGAATACCTGAAGAAGCTGGAAGAAAAGGGTGAACTCCCCGACCGGGTATCCCTGGACACCGACAGAAAGGGGAAGTTGGGGCCGGGGATGGCCGCCTGGGTGAAAGCCTGGGCACAGGGACTGCAGGGTAAGCCCGCCCCCGGCGGCCACCCCTACACCCAATATGCGGTAGCCAAACTATCCGGCAAACTGATCAACCAGGTATCGGTCGGGAATTATTGGCGGGAGGCGGCGCCGCCGCTGCCCCCACCACCAGATCACGTGCTCACTTGGCGGCCCAGCAAGGGTGGGCCAGCCACCCTCCGCGAATACCTGAAGAAGCTGGAAGAAAAGGGTGAACTCCCCGACCGGGTATCCCTAAACCCCGACAAACAGGGGAAGTTGGGGCCGGGGATGACCGCATGGGTAAAAGCCTGGGCACAGGGACTACAGGGTAAGACCGCCCCCGACGGCCACCCCTACACCCAGGATGAGGTAGCCAAACTATCCGGCAACCTGATCACCCAGGTATCGGTCGGGAGATATTGGCGGGCAGTCAGGAACTCGGTGAACAACCGCAACTGACCCTGGTAGCTGCGGATCGTCGACGGCCGCAGATGCTTCTCGCTGGTCAACGACAACAACCATTCGTCCACGTGAGAGGCCGACCACGCCCAGGGAAACTCATTCGTGAAAGCCAGAAAACCCCGGACCAGATGCTCCCGCTGCGCGATCGTCTCCTCCCGCAGCCCCCGCGCCGTCTGCTGCGCCCGCCAGCCCCGCAGCATCGCCTCCACCATCGCCTCCTGAGGCCGCAGCTGCACCACACCGGCGACCAGCTCCAGACCCGCCGAACCCGCGAGGTTAGCCCGCCCCACTCGCCCTCCCCGAGCTCGCATGACGGGTGAATCATGCATCAGACCACCCCTACACCCAGCGGGCGGTAGCCAAACTATCCGGCAAACTGATCGACAAGACATCGGTCGGGACATATTGGCGGGAGGCGGCGCCGCCGCTGCCCCCACCGCCAGATCACGTGGTCACTTGGCGGCCCAGCAAGGGTGGGCCCGCCACCCTCCGCGAATACCTGAAGACGCTGGAAGAAAAGGGTGAACTCCCCGACCGGGTATCCCTGGACACCGACAGAAAGGGGGCGCTGGGGCCGGGGATGGCCGCATGGGTGAAAGCCTGGGCACAGGGACTACAGGATGAGCCCGCCCCCGACGACCACCCCTACACCCTGGATGCGGTAGCCAAACTATCCGGCAAACTGATCAACCAGACATCGGTCTGGAGATATTGGCGGGAGGCGGCGCCGCCGCTGCCCCCACCGCCAGATCACGTGGTCACATGGCGGCCCAGCAAGGGTGGGCCCGCCACCCTCCGCGAATACCTGAAGACGCTGAAAGAAAAGGGTAAACTCCCCGACCGGGTATCCCTGAACCCCGACAGAAAGGGGGCGCTGGGGCCGGGGATGGCCGCATGGGTGAAAGCCTGGGCACAGGGACTGCAGGGTGAGCCCGCCCCCGACGACCACCCCTACACCCTGGATGCGGTAGCCAAACTATCCGGCAAACTGATCAACCAAGAATCGGTCGGGAAATATTGGCGGGAGGCGGCGCCGTCGCTTTCTCCACCGCCACCCGGAACGGGTCAAGGTCTTGAGTTGCCGTTTGATTTACACCTTCTGCTCTAGTTTCTTGAATTTCGCGGGTATGCGGCGGATGCAGCGCAGGCCAGGGCGTAGTCGGGGGTTTCCTAACGCTCGTGTCACCGGGGGTCATTTAGTTGATCTTTAGGGCGGGGGGTCGAGCGTCTGGCCGGGCACGCGGCATTCGCCCCGGATGTCTCTGTCGGCAGAGGTGTAAGGTGCCAAAACTTAATTTCGGCGGCTGACCTGGGACTTCAAAGATCGGTTCAGGCGGCCCGATGGTACTCGTTGATGATTCCTCCCAGCCGTCGTCGGCGCCGGACGGCGCCGATGATCGGC
>NZ_JBDPMC010000016.1:0-114060 GCF_039871625.1 Micromonospora sp. B11E3
CGCCCACCACACCCGCCCCCGAAGATCCGGACAAGTTCACGGAAAGTGTTGCTTCGGCACGTCGGCAGGCCACAGTTTCTGGGAAACTGCGCGGATCTTGGCGCGTCCCGTTGGGGCGCGGTGGGTGGGTTCGGCAGAGAGAGTGCTGGCAGGCCGCGGTGAATTCGCTGACAATCGCCGGCCGGGCTGGCCGGATCGCGGCTTTCGTGGCAATCCTTGGGGCCATGGCTCTCCGGTCGCCGCTGTCGCGGCTGTTCACCGTGCTGCTCGCCGGCCTGCTCGCCGGCCTCGCCCTGGCGGTCGCCGCGCTGCCGGGCAACCTGCTGCTCGGCTGGGCCGCGAAGTCGGCCATCGGGTCGTACGCCGCGCTGCCCGCGGCGCTGCGCACCCCGGCGACCCCACAGCGGTCGTACGTCTACGCCAGCGACGGCAAGACGCTGATCACCACGTTCTACGACGTGAACCGCACCGACGTGCCGCTGACCGAGATCGCCCCGGTGATGCGCCAGGCCATCGTCGCCGCCGAGGACCGGCGGTTCTACGACCACGGCGGCGCCGACCTGCGCGGGCTGGCCCGCGCCCTCGTCGCCAACGTCGCCGGCGGCACCGAGCAGGGCGGCTCGACGCTGACCATGCAGTACGTCCGCAACGTGCTCAAGACCGACCCGAACCGCACCGCCGAGCAGCGGGAGGCCGCCACCGAGCAGACCGTCGGGCGCAAGCTCCAGGAGATCCGGTACGCCACGGCGCTGGAGCAGCGGCTGAGCAAGGACGAGATCCTCAACCGCTACCTCAACATCGCGTACTTCGGCTCCGGCGCGTACGGGATCGCGGCGGCCAGCCAGCGCTACTTCGGCAAGGCCCCGGCGGACCTGACCCTCGCCGAGGCGGCCCTGCTCGCCGGGCTGGTGCAGTCCCCGGACGCGTACAGCCCGATCGGCGGGAACGCCGACGCGGCGCTGGCCCGGCGCGCGTACGTGCTCGACTCGATGGTCGCCACCGGCGCGGTCACCGCGCAGCAGGCCGCGGCGGCGAAGGCCGAGAAGCTCGCCCTGCACCCCACCGCGCAGCCCAACGGCTGCACCGCAGTGGCCGACGGCCACGACGACTGGGGCTTCTTCTGCGACTACCTGCGGCAGTGGTGGCTGACCCAGCCCGCCTTCGGCGCGACGGCGGACGAGCGCGAGCAGGCGCTGCGCCGGGGCGGCTACACCGTGGTCACCTCCCTGGACCCGAAGATCCAGGCCACCGCGCAGCAGCAGGCCAGCGCCGTCTACGGGTACGACAACAAGCGCGCCCTGCCGATCGCCGCCGTCCAGCCGGGCACCGGCCGGGTGCTGGCCATGGCCGTCAACCGGCACTACAGCCTCGACGCGAACCCGGCCGGGCAGGCCAACCACCCCAACACCGTGAACCCGCTGATCTCCGGCGGCGGCGGTGTCGACGGCTACCAGGCCGGCTCCACGTTCAAGCTGTTCACCATGCTCGCCGCCTTGGAGTCCGGGCGGCCCCTGGCCACCGGCTTCGACGCGCCCAGCAAGCTGCCCACCCGGTACCCCGACGGCGGCGAGGGCAACTGCGACGGCAGGTGGTGCCCCGCGAACGCCAACCCGCAGTGGATGGACGGCTACCGCACCATGTGGGACGGCTTCGGCCGCTCGGTGAACACCTACTTCGTCTGGCTCGCCGAGCAGGTCGGCGAGGACAAGGTGGTCGAGATGGCGCAGCGCCTGGGCATCCGGTTCCGGGCCGACGCCGACGCCGACTTCGCCCGCGGCGACGCGGCCAACTGGGGGTCGTTCACCCTCGGGGTGGCCGCCACCACCCCGCTCGACCTGGCCAACGCGTACGCGACCGTGGCCGCCGAGGGGACGTACTGCTCGCCGCTGCCGGTGGTCTCGGTGACCGCCGGCAACGGCGAGAAGGCGCCCGTCGGCGAGCCGTCCTGCAAGAAGGTGCTCGACACCGACGTGGCCCGGGCGGCCACCGACGCGGCCCGCTGCCCGGTCGGCCAGCAGACCACGTACGGCCAGTGCGACGGCGGGACCGCGACCGCGGTGGACCGGATCGTGGGCCGCCCGGTGGCCGGCAAGACCGGCAGCTCGGAGAAGAACGCCACGGAGACCTTCGTCGGCTTCACCCCGCAGGTGGCCGTCGCCGGCATCGCCGCCAACCCGGACGACCCGGGCGACTCCGTCGGCTCGGCCGTGCAGGCCCGGGTCATCGACGCCGTGGCCCGGGTGATCAGCACGGCGGTGGCCGGCCAGCCGGTACGCGACTTCACCGCGCCCAGCCGCGAGCTGGCCGGCGAGGTGCACCGCCCGGTCGAGCCCACGCAGCCGCAGCAGCGGTCCGACCGGAGCGGTCTTCCGCCCGGCCTGCTCCGCTGGCTGCAGGGCCGGCGCGGCTGACCTCCCGAGGCGGGGCCCGCCGGGGCCCGCCGGTGGGTCGACCCGGGGCGGTGGTCAGCGGTTGGCGCCCGGCTGCCACAGGACGTCGCCGCGCTCCCGGTTGGCGTAGCGGGCCAGGATGAACAGCAGGTCGGAAAGGCGATTCAGATACCGGGCCGGCACGGGGCTCACGCTTTCCGGGTGCTGCTCGAGTGCCAGCCAGGCGGACCGCTCGGCCCGTCGTGCGACGGTGCGCGCCTGGTGCAGGAGGGCGGCGCCGCGCGTACCACCGGGCAGGACGAAGCTGCGCAGCTTCGGCAGTTCCTCGTTGTACCGGTCGCACTCCCGCTCGAGGAACTCGACGTAGCCGTCGTCGATTCGTAGCCGGGAGCCCGGCTCCTCGTCGTCGGTCACCGGCGTGCACAGGTCGGCGCCGACGTCGAACAGGTCGTTCTGGACGCGTACCAGGAGGGTTTCGGCCTCGGCGGGCAGGTCGCCGACGGCCAGGGCGACCCCGATCACGCTGTTGGCCTCGTCCACGTCGGCGTACGCGACCAGCCGGGAGTCGTTCTTGCCCACCCGGCTCATGTCGCCGAGCGCGGTGCTTCCCGCGTCCCCGGTCCTCGTGTAGATGCGGGTCAGGTTCACCATGGCGGTCTCCTCTCCAGAGACGGGTGATCAGCGGACGCCGACGGCCAGCCGGTCCGCGAGGTCGCGGGCATGGGCGGCCGCCGGCAGACCGCGCTCCGGATCGGGGGCCTCCGACAGGAAGACCAGGGCGAGCATCACCGCCGCGTCGAGCCGACAGACCAGCAGCGCCGGGTCGTCCGGCGGGGGCACCTCGGCGCAGGCCGCGTACCCGGCGCGTACGGCGGCGACGTCCAGCTCGTTCTCGGGGTAGCGGGCGTACTCGACGAGCCGTCCGAACTCGACGGTGGCGTCGCCGAGCAGGGCGTTGGACCAGTCCAGCAGCGCCTCCGTCCGGCCGTGGGCGCGACGGATGTTGGCGCTGCGTACGTCGAGGTGCACGAGGCCGGCGCCGGTGACGCCGGCGAGCCGGCTCAGCAGCAGCGCGGCATCGGGCCCAGCGGGCCAGTCGGCCACCAGCCGGCCGATCTCGTTCCAGCGCCGCCGCAGCCTGGTGGCGATCACCTCCGCGCCGCGCAGGCCCTCCGTCGCCGCGGGAAGCACGCGCGGCGGTGGGGGCAGTCGGTGCAGGCGGGCCAGCAACCGGCCGAGATCGTGGCAGTCGAGCGCGCTGCCGTCGTCGTCGACGTATCGCGAGACCAGGACGTCAGGAAGGTCCCCGGCCGCGCCGCCCGGGGTGCTGCCGTCGTCGTTTCCGAGGTGGATGCCCACCGGCTCGGCCACCGGGAAGCCCAGACCGGACAGGTGCCGGGTGATCTCGTACTCCTGGATCAGCAGGGCCCGGGTGTCCACCCCGGGATCGTTCGCGTTCGAGTCGAACCTGCGCGGGGCCAGTCGGAGCACCACGGGTCGCCGTCCCCTGGCGAGTCCCCGGTAGACGGTGAACTCGAGCCCCTGGCCGATCAGCTCCAGGCTGTCGAGCCGCCAGCGGGTGGCGAGGCGTTCCATCAGGTCTTCTCGGGCGTCCACGCGGTACCTCGTCTCTCGCGTCGTTCTCGTCTTCCGTCCGGCCGCCGGCGGCCTGTCTCACCCGGCCCGGCCGTCCCGCCTGAGGGCCGGCGCGACGAGCGGGCACAGGGCCAGCAGCACCACCCCGCCGGCGGCGAACGCCCCCCGCGGGCCGGCCGTGTCGGACACCCAGCCGAAGGCCAGCGCGCCGAACGGCATCATCCCCCAGGCGACGAGCCGGTAGACGCCCGTGGCGCGGCCCCGCAACCGATCCGGGATGATCGACTGCCGCAGCGAGACCGCGACGACGTTCCACACCATGATCCCGGCGCCGCCCGCGGCCCACGCGACCGCCACCACGGCCGTGCTGGCGGTCGCCGCCACACCCAGGCCCGCCGCACCGATCAGCGCCAGGCTGCCGAGCAGCGCCGGCACCCGTCCGGCCGATCGGGCGACGCCGGCCGCCACCGCACCGCCGAGCACTCCGCCCAGCGCACCGGCGGACACCAGCAGGCCGTATGCCGCGGACGGCAGCCCCAGGACCTCCCGGACGAGGATGACGAAGACGGCTATCTGGCCGAGGTAGACCGCGTTGATCAGCCCGGCGGTCACCGTCAACACGCGCAGCAGGGGATCGCCCGCCACGTAGGCGACCCCGTCCCGGATGTCCCGCCACAGCCGTGCTCCGGCGTGCCCGTCCGTCGCGGGTGCCGCCGGCGCGGCGGCCGGGCCGCGGATGTTGGCCAGCAGCGCCGCCGAGAGCAGGAAGGAGACCGCGTCCACCGCGAACGGCACCAGCCGGTGGACCGCGAAGAGCACCCCGCCCAGCACGTGGCCGAGCAGGTCGCGGCAGAGCGTCTGGACGGCGAACAGGCGCGAGTTCACCGTCTCCAGCCGCTCGGGCCGCACCACGCTCGGCAGGAACGCGAACGCGGCGCAGTCGAACAGCACCTCGCCGACACCGAGCAGGAACGCGACCGCCACCAACGGCCACAGGGTCAGCCAACCGGCCGCCAGCAGGCCGATCGCGGCCACCAGCGTCCCCGCGCGGAGCAGGTCGGCCCGCACCATGAGCCGGCGCCGGTCGACCCGGTCCGCGTAGGCGCCGGCGGGCAGCCCGAACAGCAACCAGGGCAGCGTCGTGGCCGCGGTCACCACGGCCACCTGGAAGCCGTCACGCAACAGCACCGTCGCCAGCAGGGGCAGCGCGGCGAACCGGATGCCGTCCCCGAGGGCGGAGACGCCCGCCGCGCCGACCAGCCAACGCGCGGCGGTGCCGCCGGCCGCCACGTCGACGCCGGTACTCCGCTCCATCAGCCGGGCCGCCCGGGAGAGAACACCGCACAGCGCAGTTCCGTCGTGTACCGCTGTCCGTCCACGGCGAACCACCGCTGGTCGGGCCCCGGCAGCATCTCGCTGATCTCCACCGTCCCCCGGGCCCGCCTGGCCAGGCGACACAGTTGGCGGACGAGCAGCGGCGCCTCCCAGTCGACGTAGATCGGCTTCGGCTCGCCGGGCAGCTTCACGAAGACGTGCCGCGGCAGGTCGTGCTCGGCGCGCAGCCGGCGAGCGGCCAGGAACTCAGCGCCGTCGTCCGCCGCCACCCGGTCGCCGGAGTACGCCAGCCCGCGCAGCCGGTCGGCCGGCACCCGCCACGTCTCCCGCTGCAGCACCACCCGGCCGCACCGGATCCGCGGCACGTGCGCCAGTACGGCGGTCTGGAGGCCGACCCCGCCGAAGTGCCGGGGGAACGAGAACGGCGACAGGGGATCCTGCCGGATGCTCGGACCGCCGGCCGGCGGCGCCATCAGCCGGATCCGTCCGGTGACGCCGTACGCCCGCAGCTCCGCCCGCCCGTCCCGGACCATCACGTACAGCTGGGACGGCTGGATCACCTGGTCGCGCCGCTGCCGGGAACGCCCGTAGACCTCCAGGTCCAGGCAGGGGTAGCAGAGCTGGGTGGAGGACTTGTCCGGGTGTCCCCGGGTCAGGTTGACCAGCACCTCGTCCTCGTCGAGCAGGGACAGGTAGCCCTGGTGCACCTCGGGGAGCAGGTCCGGCGCGCGCTCCTGCACGAGCGGGCCGAAGCTGGTGTGGGTGATGACCTCGCGTACGGCGTGGCAGTCACCGATCACCGCCGTGAAGTCGCCGGCGGCCAGGGCCTCCCGGCTCGGCGCGGCGAACAGCACGTCCGGGTTGCACACCGCCGACGGGTGGGCGACGCACTCCTTGAGGACCTCCGCCATCCGCGCGCGGTCGACGACCACCTCGGAGCGGTCGGTGTCGGCACCCAGCAGCGTCGACATGATCGCCTCGTCCAGGGCGGCCAGCTCCGCGTCGATCGGCGCGCACTCGGCCGCGAGCCGGTCGCGGTCGGCGATGAACTCCGCGTACAGCAGGTCGAGGGGCACCTCCACGCCGGGGCCGAACCGGTCGGTCAGCCACCGGGTCAGCACCCGCATCTCGCGCCGCATGCGCAGCCGCGGCCCGGCCAGCACCACCTCGTACACGATCGACAGCTCGTCGGCGATGAAGCGCGCGACATCGGGCCCGATCGTGAGGTCCCGCAGCGGCGAGTGCGCCTCCTCGAAGAGGATGGCGCGGTCGGCGTAGTGCAGTCCGCTGTTGCGGTTCGCCGGGCCGCCGGTCAGCCGCTCGAAGCGGACCTTCGCCTCGGCCAGCAGCCCGGGGCGGGTGGCCGGCGGCGCGGCGGCGAACCGCACCAGGTCGCGCTCGAACGCGGCGATCTCGTCGAGGACCGGCCGGGCGTGCTCGTCGTCGGCGGGCAGCAACTCGCGCAGGGCGGCCAGCGGACGGGAGTCGCCGGCCGGAACCTCCAGTTCCGCGATGAGCTGCTCGTCGCGCACGAGTGCGGACACCACCTCGTCGAACGACCGCCCGTTGCCGGCGCCGTACTCCTGCCACTCGGCGCGCAGCTCGCGGAGCGTGCGCTCACCGTCGCAGCGCCGCCAGAGCCGCTCCTCGGCCGGCGACACGTCGGTCCGCGAGACGTGCCGGAAGTGCCACCCGGTGTCGAGGCCGTCCCGGGTGGTGAACGCGTACAGGTCGAGCCGCCCGTCGCGCAGGAAGGCCAGCGGTCGCCGCCGCGGACGCACGTACCCGGCCAACTCGGGGATCTCGCCCGCCGCCATGGCGAGGCGTTCGGCGGCCCAGTGGGCGAAGCAGGCGTGGCGCCGCAGCGAGCCCCCGGCCGCGAAGGTGATGCCCGGGGCGTCGCCGACCCGTCCGACGGTGAACGGCCCGAAGTGCGAGTTGGTCTCGTTCTTCGTCGTGACCCGCTGCAGGTACATGGTGAGCAGGTCGGTCATCTTCCGGGTCCGCCGCCCCACCTCGCCCCGGAACGCCTCGGGCCCGGCCCGGAACGAGTCGAGCCAGGCCGCGAACCCGGGGTAGGCCGCGTCGTTCGACAGCAGCAGCACCTCACGCAGCGCCGGATCCGCGAAGGCGGCGACGACCGCGAGACCAGCCGCCTCCAATCGCTGCCGGTGCCGCTCGCCGAACGCCGACCACGCCCGCGTCAGCGCGGCGGCGCCCTCCTGGTACGCGCGCAGCACCGACGCGGCCGACTCGGGCAGCTCGGCGGCCACGGCCGCGTAGTCGTCTGCCGGGATCGGGCGCAACTGGCCGATCCGGGACGACACCCGCTGCCGGCTCGCCACCCGGTGCGACCGCAGCAGGCTCCGCGCCTCGTCGGCCCGCGCGATCAGGGCGACCCGCCGGGCGAGCAGATCGTCGGCCTCCGCGCCCGCCTCCGGGGCGACGAGCGGGTCCAGCAGCTCCATGGGGAAGCCGGCCTGCCGCAGGACGACGACCGGCATCAGGTGCCACGTCGCCTCGGTCGCCCGGAACACCCCGTCGTCCGGCGCGGTGGCCGCAATGCTGTCGGCGGTCATCGGCGCACCCCGCTGACGTGTCCGGCCTGACGCCCGCGCAGGGCGTCGACCAGGGCGTACGGCTCGGTGGCCCGCGTCGGCAGCAGCCCGGGGGCGGACACCCACCGCTTGACGCGTGGGCCGTGATAGTCCGAGCCGACGGTGGGGGTCAGCTCGGCGGCGGCGCACAGCCGCTCCAGCCGGGCGCTCTCCTCCGGCGTGTGCCAGCTGGTCCAGACCTCGATCCCGGCCAGCCCGGCCGTCGCCCACTCCCGCAACGTGCCGAGGCACTCGGCGTCCGACATCGACGCCAGCAGCGCGGCCGGGTGGGCGAGGACCGCGACCCCACCGGCGTCGGCCACCCACGTCAACACCTCGGTCAGGTGGGGACGCCAGGGTTGCGGCACGTGCAGCGGTTGACCCGGCCGGCACCAGTCGTCGGCGATCTTCCAGTAGGTGTCCGGCCCGTACCCGCGGAAGCGGGGATCCTCGCCGGCCGCCTCGGCCAGCAGCGCCAGGTAGTCGCCCACGTAGGCGACCCGGTCGCCGCCCAGCCGGGCGGCCACCCGCGCCCAGCCGAGCGGCACGCCCAGCTCCTCGGCCCGCCCCGCCCACGCCCGCCACCAGGTCAGTTCCCCGTCGTGCACCCGGCGCAGCCGCTCGCCGAGGACCGGGTCGGCCGGGTCGACGAGATACGCGAGGCAGTGCACCTCCTCGCCGCGCCAGGTGGCCGTGATCTCGCAGCCGGGCAGCACGGTGAGGGCTGCTCCGGCGGCGCGGGCGAAGGGCTCGACGCCCGCCATCGTGTTGTGGTCGGTCACGGCGACGATCCGCAGGCCGGCGGCCAGGCAGCGGGCGGCCAACCCGGCCGGTGTCTCGTCGCCGTCCGAGCAGCGGGTGTGCAGGTGCAGGTCGACCGGTGTGGCCACGGTCGCCGCGACACCGGGCATCAGCCCACCTCCGGCAACCGCCGCCGCCAGGCCGCGGCGAGCCAGCGCTCGTACTCCGGGCCGGTCGGTGTGTCGACCACCAGGCAGAGCGGCTCCAGCAGCCGGCCGGGACCGCCGGCGAGGCCGCCGTGCAGCATGGTCAGGTTGTGCCCGAGCAGCAGGTCGCAGTGTTCTCCCGGCGCCATGACCTCCCAGCGGTCGCGGAACTCCGTCCAGTTCAGCCCCGTGGCCGCCAGGGTCTGGTGGCAGTACAGCCGGGCGGCCTGTCCCGTACAGCGGCCGCACGGGCAGCGCTCGGCGAGCGGCACCGCCGCGGGGTAGCGTTTCCGGCTCTCGGCGTCGAGATCGTTCTCCGCGTGGTGGAAGGAGATGCCGTGCCACATGGGTTCGGCGAGGCCGAGCATGGCGCCGGGGGAGGGGTAGGGGCAGCCGTGCTTTGGCTGGCGCTCGGCCATCGACCGCAGGTTCGCGCCGAACCAGCGGGCCGTCGCCGCGACCGGGTCGACCGCGAAGTCGGGGCCGCTGGCGAGGTCGCGTGCGCGGACCACGTCGTCGATGACGGCGAGCCAGTCGTAGTAGGTCGTGACGCTCAGCCCCTCGCCGGGATCGGCCAGGAAGATGCCCTGGTACATCTTGTGCGCCGGCGTCGTCGTGTACCCGGAGGAGCCGAACTCCCGCAGCGCCGGATCCCACTCGGGCGCGTCCAGCAGGCTGGGCGTCAGGTAGGAGCAGTGCTGCCCGTCGTGGTGCGGCAGCAGCGTCCGCGTCTGGTACCCGTCGGGCACGTACGTCTGCTGGGGCTTGTCGACCTCCAGCCGCATTCGCCCGGGGGCGCCCCGGTCGATCAGGGTCCTGCGGACCTGCTCGGCCAGGCCGAGGGCGAGCCGGCGGCTCTCCTCGACACCGAGCCGGAGACGGCCGACGCGGAACACCGCGAAGCCGGTCGTGGTGAGCAGCCGGACGGCCTCGGCGGCCAGCCGGCGGGTGATCTCGTCCCGACGCTCCGGCGTACGCAGCAGGTCGGCGCAGTCGATGGACGCGGCGACGGGCGGGAATCTCATCGGTCCTCCTGTGCGCGCTCCGCCCAGGGATCCAGGCCGGACGGGGTGGTGTCGGTACGGAACAGGAAGTTGAACAGCAGGTGCGCGGCGATCTGCGGGGTGCTGCCCGACGGGTCGTAGCGCGGGGCGATCTCCGCGACGTCGAGGGCGCCGACCGGCAGCGCGCGCAGCGCCTCGTAGACGTCCAGCAGCTCGCCGCCGGTGATACCGCCCATGGTCACGTGGCCGGTGCCCGTGGCCGACGCGCTGTCGAGCACGTCGATGTCCAGCGAGACGTACACGGTGTCGCACTGTTCACCCAGCCGTTCGACGACCTGCCGGAGTGCGGCGGCGGCGCCGTCCCGGCGGATCGCGGCGCCGGGCACGACGTGGAAGCCGCGTTCCCGCAGGCTCTGGAACTGGTCGTACTTCGTCACGTCACCGACGCCGACGAAGGCGATGTCCTCCGGCCGCATGCCGGGCAGCTCGCTGATCCGGCGCGAGTTCGAGCCGTGGTAGAGCGGCCCGTGCAGCACGCTGGTGTTGCCGAAGTCGAAGTGGTGGTCGATGTTGATGAAACCGACCCGGGACTGCCCGGCCTCCAGCCGGGCGGCGCGGAAGCCGGCGAAGGTCGGGAACGTCGTGGAGTGGTCGCCGTTGAGGAAGACGAGATGCGGCGCCGACCGGGCCAGTCGCTGGCTCTCCGTCGCCACCGCCTGGAAGGTCCGCACGGTGTCGGTCGGGTAGATGTGCAGGTCGCCGACGTCGGCCACCCGGGGCGCGACGTACCGGAACGTGTCACCCGTGCGGGTGTCGAGCATCTTCCACTCGCCCAGGCTGCGCAGGTAGCTGGCGAACACCAGGCTCGCCTGGCGTACGGCCCGCGGCCCCTCGGCGGCGCCCGGGCGGGAGCTGGCCGTCGCGTCGAACGGGATGCCGGAGACCGCCCACCCGTCCGGGCCCACGTCCAGCTCGTCGGCGCGCGCCGACGGGGCCCCGAACAGGGTGGCCACGCCGGCCCAGCCGGGCAGCGGATCCTCGGCGAAGTCCTCTGGCTTGACGCTGTTCTGCAGCGCCGCGAAGTCCGGTAGCTCGGTCATCGGGTCTCCGATCCAGCGGTGGTGAGGGCGCGCGTCGAGGCGCGGACGATGCGGTGGGCGGCGGCGATCTTCTCCTGGAACAGCTCCCAGCTGCGCTCGGGCGTGAGGTGCGCGGGCCGGTACACGACCGGGGCGTCCTCCCGCCAGTCGGCGAAGTCCCAGTTGACGATGCGGTCGCGCAGCCGGGCGAAGTCGGGGATCAGCGGGTAGGGCACGAAGTTGTAGAGGTTGAACAGCCACAGCGCGTCGCTGTTGTCGCGCAGCCAGTGGAGCGTCTGGCGGTGCGACTGCTCGGTCTCCTCGTCGAGCCCGCCCATCATGTTGAGCACGATGTGCAGGCCGGCGTCCTTGAGGTCGTGGATCTTCTCCGTGTAGTGGTCGAGGCCGCGGGAGAGCTTGTTCAGTCGCTTCATCATCTCCGAGTCGGCCGACTCGAAGCCCAGCTCGACCGCGATGACGCCCAGCTCGCGCATGCTGTCGACGACCCAGTCCTTCACCTGCATCACGTGGGTCTGCACGATGAACCGGTAGCCGGGACGGTCCCGGAAGACGTCGATCAGGTTCTGGACCGCCTCCCGTGACTGCCCGAAGGTCTTGTCGCCGATGTAGAGCAACCGGGTGTCGGGGAAGCGGCGGGCGATGTCGTCCACCTCGGCGGCCAGGGCGTCGCGCGACACGAGGGTCAGCTGCCTGCTCCACGCGTCGCCGCAGAAGGCGCACTCGTAGAGGCAGCCGTGGCTCGCGTTGAGCCGGATGAGCGGCACGCTGCCGCCGTAGTTCTCGAGGTGCCGGTACTCCGGCGTCCAGGTGATGCGCTCCGCCGACAGCCCCCGCCGCGCCGCCTTCTCGCTCTCGCCCCCGTCGCTGCCGCCGAGGACCCTGATCCGGCGGGCGAAGCCGACGTCCAGTTGGCCGCGGTGCACGAGGTGCACGGCGTCCTTCGGCGCGAGCGGCGCCATGTTGCCCCCGAGGACGACACGCCGCCCCGCGGCCTCCAGCCGGCGCGCGATGTCCAGGGTCAGTCGGAAGTTCTGGGCCAGCGGTGACGCCAGCACCAGTTCGCCCGGGACCGTCGCGTCCATCAGCGCCTCGACGCACGCGGTGACCTCGGCGGGCGCCTGCGACAGATCCTGGAAGGTGGACTCGAATCCGGCGCTGTCCATCAGCGCCGTCAGGTGAGCCACCCACAACGGCATCTCCCACAGCCCCCCGGAGGGGATGAAGTACTCCGGGAAGAGTTGGCGGAACACCTTGTCGTAGTCCAGGTAGTAGTCGGAGAGATTTCGGTCCGGCTCCCGGGTCGACGGGAACGGGAGTTGCACGATGCAGCATCTGGGCACGACTCGACTCCTTCAATGGAGTTTGCGCGGCGGTCAGCGGGCAGGCATTCCTCGTCGCGAGAAGACAGCGCACCGGAGTTCACTGGCGTATTTCTTTCCGTCCACTTCCAACCAGAGGCCGTCGCGATCCGGCAGCATTTCGCTGAACTCGACATCCGAATCGACGCCCCGCACCAGCCGGAAGAGTTGCCGTACCAGCAACGGTGACGACCAGTCGACGTACACCGGCTTGGGCTCGCCCCTGACCTTCACGAATCCCGTCCGCGGCAGGCCGAGCGACCGCCGCAGGCTCTGCGCCGCGGCGAACTCGGCCGCGTCCCCGCCGGCGGGCCGGACGCCCGGGCTCCACCCCCGGAACTCGCGCGCCGGGATCCGCTGGCGAGCCCGCTGGAGCACCACCCGGCCGTACCTGATCCGGGGTAGTCTGCGGCGATCCGTGCGCAGCCCCAGGCCACCGAAGTGGCGTGGGAAGGAGAACGGCGAGAGCGGGTCCTGACGGATGCTGGGACCACCCGCGAGCGGCGCCATGAGCCGTACCTGCCGACCGGTGCCGCGAACGCGGAGCTCCAGTCGGTCCCGATCGGCGACGACGACCAGTTGGCCGGGTTGGACGACGAGGTCGCGTTCCTTGGGCGAGCGGCCGTAGACCTCGAGGTCCGGGCAGGGATAGACCAGTTGCGCGCCCGTCTTGTCGGGGTGGGCCCGGGCGAGGTCGACCAGCACCTCACCGTCGTCCAGGAGGTCCAGGTAGCGGGTGTGGACCTCGTCGAGGAGCTCCGGCGCCTCCGCCTGGATGAGCGGGGCGAAGCTCGAATGCGTCAGCACCTCCCGCAGGGCGTGGCAGTCCCCGACCACGGCCAGGAAGTCTCCCCGGGCCAGGGCGGCCGCGTCCGCCGCCGCGAGCATCACGTCCGGGTTGCAGAGCGCCGGCAGTTCGGCCGGGTACCGGGCGAGCACCCGCTCGACGCGTTCCCGCTCGACGACGACCTCGGGCTCGGTCCCGGTCCATCCTTCGAGCAGCGTCTCCAGGACCGTCCCGTACGCGGCGTCGATCTCCCGGTCCACCAGCAGGCAGTCGTCCCGCAGCGCGCCCCCGTGGGCGTAGAAGTCCGCGTAGAACCGGTCGAGTGGGACCTCGACCCCGCTGCCGAACCGCTCGCGCACCCACCGGGCGAGCAGTTCCCGTTCGCGCAGGATCCGCAGGCGGGGGCCGAGCAGTGCGATCTCGTACACGAGGGAGAGTTCGTGGCTGATCAACTCGGCGACGTCGGGGCCGATGCGCAGCCGCCGGACCGGCCCGTACGCCTCCTCGTAGAGGACGGACCGGTCGGCGTAGTGCGTGCCGCTGCCCCGGTTGGCGCTGGTGCCGGCGACCCTCTCGAAGTCGTCCTTGACGGCCGCCAGCGCGGCGGGACGGTCGGCCGGGGCGGCTGCCGCGAAGTCGTCGAGCGCCGTGCGGAACCGCCGCACGACCGCCAGCCCACGTGCCCCGGCCTCGTGGCCCTCCGACGCCAGGCCCCGCAGCTGCGCTGCCAGGACGCCCAGCGGGTCGGGAAAGCCGATCGGGATCTCCCAGCGGCCGACGAGCCAGTCCCGGTCGACCAGCTCCCGCAGCACCTCGTCGAGGTCGCGGGTGACGGCCGGGTCGCGGCGCCGCCAGGCCGCACGCAGCTCGGCGACCGTCCGGTCCCCGTCGCAGTGGTGCCAGAGCCACAGCTGGTCGGCGTCGAGCTCGGCGGAGGCGACCGCCACGAAGCGCCAGTCGTCCGGCATCCCGGTGGTGGTCCGGAAGGCGTACAGGGCGAGCCGGGAAGCGGTCACGAAGGCCAGCGGCCGGCGCCGGGGTCGGACGAACTCGAACGCCTCGGGCTGGGCGCTGAACACCTCGGCCAGGCGCTCGCCCGCCCAGTGGCTGAGGAAGGCGACCCGGCGCAGGGGCCCGGTGGACCACGAGACGCCCGTGGCGTCGGGGTCCAGCCGGGCGACCGAGAGCGGCCCGAAGTGCGAGTGGGTCTCGTTCTTCGCCGTGACCCGCTGGAGGTACATGGTGAGCAGGTCCGTCATCCGCCGTACGTGGCCGGGCGACCCGGTCGCGCCGCGGTCGAGCCACGTCGAGAAGTCCGCGAACCGCGCGTCGTTCGACAGCAGCAGCACCTCACGCAGCATCGGATCGGCGAAGAGTTCCACCACGGCTCGGCGGGAACTCGCCAGCCCCTCGGTGACGCACGAGTCCAGCCCGGCCCAGGCCCGGTCGAGGTCGTCGGCCGCCTCCTGGTAGCTCTCGACGACACGGAGTTCGGGGGCCGTGAGCGCGGCTCGCAGCCGGGCCAGCTCCGGCTCCGAGAACGGCCGGAGCATGCCCACGCCGGAGGCGAGGTCGCCCCCGGTGCCCGCGCCGGCCGCACGCAGTACCGCCTTCACCTGCCCGGCGAGGCGGCGGGTGGCGTCGCGCCGGTCGAGCAGGGCCTCGGCTCGCCGGACCGCCGGGGCGTCCACGAGCCGGTCCAGCAGCGAGAGGGGGAAACCGGCCTGGCGCAGCAGCGCGACGGGAACCAGCGACCAACCGGAGCGGACGTCGTCGGCGGGCGCTGCGACGTCGGGTCGTTTCTCGCGTTCGATCAGTTCTGCGGCAGCAGCTTCCATGCGCGAGTCTCCACAGTCGACAAATGGTGACGGCACGCCGGCGACCTCCTGCCCCGGGCGGGTTCGGCAGGAGTGTGTCAGCTGGCGAAGGACAGACTCGGATAAGTCTTCGTCGTCATTTCCCCGGCGCGTCGAAAACCGGCAGATGTCGCCGCTCGGATGTTGATTCGGCGGCGCTGTCGACGCATTTATCAGGAACGCGGCCGCCGGTGCCGCGGAATGGTCTCCGTTGCGTGGTCGCCTTGATCTCCATCGCCAGGAATATACCAGAGTAAATGTGATGAGGCCAATGCCCGGTCGGCGTCAGATGGATGCGGGCCGTCGGGGAAGGATCATGACGTCCCGGTGGCGGATCTGGTCCGGAGTCCGACCCGGGCCGCCTGTCGGATTCGGGCGGGCGGCTCCGACCATCGGTGACAGCGCCCGCCCGGGGCGCCGAGCAGGAGGTTCATCGCCATGCGCAAGCTCGTCCACTGGGTGCACCAGTCCGTCGACGGGTTCATCGAGGGGCCGAACGGCGAGTTCGACTGGCCGCACATGGGGCCGGAGCTGTCCGCGTACTCCATCGAGCTGACCGGCCGGGCGGACGCCTTCCTCTACGGCCGCCGGGTGTGGGGCCTGATGTCGCACTACTGGCCGCGCGCGGAGCAGGTGTCGCAGGACCCGCACAACCTCGCGTTCGCGCCGGTGTGGCGCCACACCCCCAAGATCGTCATCTCCCGCACGCTGGAGCACGCCGACCACGGTGCCCGGGTGGTCGGCCGCGACCTGGCCGCCGAGATCACCGAGCTGAAGGGGCGGCCGGGCGGGGACCTGCTGCTCACCGGCGGCTCCGGCGCCGCCGCCGCGCTGACCCGGCTGGGCCTGGTCGACGAGTACCAGGTGGTCGTGCATCCGGTGGTGCTCGGCGGGGGCACGCCGGTCTTCCCCGACAGGGAGCGCCTCGACCTGCGGCTGGTGGGGACGCGGACCTTCGACGGGCGGTCGGTGCTGTTGCGCTACCAGCGCGCGGCGGGCTGAGGCGGGGGCCGGGGCCGATGCGGCCCCGGCCCTGCCGATCAGGAAGCGACCAGGTCGTCGATCTGGTTGATCGCCCCCGAGGCGCCCTCCACGACGCCCATGTCCAGCACCTGCTGCAGCGCCTCGGCGGAGGCGTACCTGCTCACGTAGGTCGCGCGCGTCCCCCCGTCGTGCTCGGTGAAGGTGTAGACGTTCTCCGAGACCGGCAGTTCCGGATTCGGCTTGAAGTCCAGGTCGGCGAAGCCGTCGTCGAAGGAGAAGCCGCGGGGCTCGTCGACGGTGGTGACCAGCCAGTACCCGGCGTACTTGTCACCCTCGGGGCCGGTCATGTAGTAGGTCACGCGGCCCCCGGGCGTGAGGTCGTGGTCGACCACGGTCGCCGGGTGGCTCGGCGGTCCCCACACCTTCTCCAACTGGCGGGGGTCGGCGTACACCTGCCAGATGCGCTCCACCGGCGCGGCGAAGTCCGCGGTGATGGTCAGGGTCAGGTTGTCGAGGTCGTGCCGGACGTCGGTCACGGGCATTGTTCAGTCCTCCTGGTCGGGGTCGGCTGCGATGAGTACGTCGATGCGTGCGATGCGGCCGCGCCAGATCTGTTCGAGCTCGGTGAGCATGGACGCCACCGACCGCACCGCCGCCACGTCGCCGCTGGTCAACTGCTCACGGCCCCTGCGTCGTTTGGTCAGCAGGCCGGCCTTCTCCAGCACGGCGACGTGCTTCTGTACCGCGGCGAAGCTCATGTCGTACTTCGCCGCGAGCGCGGAGACCGAGTGCTCCCCGGCCAGCACGCGGCGCAGGATGTCGCGCCGGGTGCGGTCGGCGAGCGCGTGGAACAGGGCGTCGGCCCGGTCGTCGCTCTCCTCGTTCACCACCCCACTATACAACCGATCGGTTGTACGTTGTCAAGCGCCCTCGACAACCAGCGGCGGGCGGTCCGGGGCGGTCCGGCAGAATCGTCGGGTGCCCGTCCACGAGATCACCGAACCCGACGACGACCGGATCGCCGACTACCGCGCCCTGACCGACGTGGAGCTGCGCACCCGGTGGGAGCCGCCGCACGGCCTGTTCATCGCCGAGGGGGAGCTGGTGCTGCGCCGGGCGCTGCGGGCCGGGTACGCCCCCCGGTCGTTCCTCGTCGACGCGAAACGGGTCGACCAGCTCGCCGACCTCGACACCGGCGACGCCCCCGTGTACGCGGCCAGCCCGGACGTGCTCCAGCGGGCCACCGGCTTCCACGTGCACCGGGGGGTGCTCGCCTCGTTCCGGCGCAAGCCGCTGCCCGACCCGGCCGAGGTGCTCGCCGCCGCCCGGCGCGTGGTGATCCTCGAGGACGTGAACAACCACACCAACCTCGGCGCGATCTACCGAGGGGCGGCCGCGCTCGGCGTGGACGCCGTTCTTCTCTCACCCACCTGCGCCGATCCGCTGTACCGGCGGAGCGTACGGGTCAGCATGGGGGAGGTCTTCGCGGTCCCGTACGCCAAGTTCGAGCGGTGGCCGGCGGGCCTGGACCAGGTCCGGGAGGCGGGCTTCACCGTGCTCGCCATGACGCCGGCCTCCGACGCCGTGCCGATCCAGCGGCTCACCCCCGCGCAGCGGGAGCGGGCGGCGCTGCTCCTGGGCGCTGAGGGCCCCGGCCTCACGGAGGCGGCCCAGGCCGCCAGCGACGTGAAGGTGGTCCTCCCGATGCGCCGTGGGGTGGACTCGCTGAACGTGGCCGCGGCCGCCGCCGTCGCCTTCTGGGAACTGGGCCGCGACGACCCGGTGTAGGAAGGGCGCCGGGCGGCGGCAGGGACCGACCGAGGCGATCCCCTGCCGGGCGGCGACGCGGCGGGCGGAGCGGTGGCCCGCAACCAGGTAGCGTGTCGCCCGTGTTCCCCACTGTCCGTGAGGTGCTCGCGCTCGACCCGGTGCGCCACGGCGCGCCCCGCCTGGTCGCGGGGGAGTCCGGCCTGGACCGGCCGGTGCGCTGGGTGCACGTGGCCGAGGTGCCGGACATCGCCCCGCTGCTGCGCGGGGGCGACCTGGTGCTGACCACCGGCATCGGGCTGCCGGCCGACGACGCGGGGCTGCGCGAGTTCGTCGGCGCGCTGGCCGACGTCGGGGTCTCCGGCCTGGTGGTCGAGCTGGGCCGCCGGTACGCCAGCGCGGTGCCCCGGGTGATGGCCGCCGCCGCCGAGCGGCGCGGCCTGCCCCTGGTCGAGTTGCGGCGGGCCACCCCGTTCGTCCGGGTCACCGAGGCCGTGCACGCGCTGATCGTGGACGCCCAGCTCACCGAGCTGCGGGCGACCGAGGAGATCCACCAGCGCTTCACCGAGCTGTCGGTCGAGGGCGCCGGGCCGGCCGAGGTGGTCTCGCAGGCCGCCGAGCTGGCCGGCTGCCCGGTGGTGCTGGAGAACCTGTCCCGGCAGGTGCTCGCGTACGACCCGGCGGGGGAGAGCGCCGAGCTGCTGCTGGACGGCTGGGAACAGCACTCGCGGCGGATCAACCCGGCCGGGCGGACCGCGTACGACCCGGACAGCGGCTGGCTGGTGACCACCGTCGGGGCCCGGGGGCAGGACTGGGGACGGCTGCTGCTGCGCTGGCCGGCCGGCAGCGAGCTGACCACCTGCGGGCGGCTGTCGCCCGGCCCCGGCCAGGACGCGGAGGCGGACCCCGACGGGGACACCGTGCCC
The DNA here is from genome assembly GCF_039871625.1 of Micromonospora sp. B11E3. Taxonomy (NCBI): domain Bacteria; kingdom Bacillati; phylum Actinomycetota; class Actinomycetes; order Micromonosporales; family Micromonosporaceae; genus Micromonospora; species Micromonospora sp. B11E3. The sequence continues at coordinate 18,648 of NZ_JBDPMC010000016.1, forward strand.
GGCCGCGCCGAGGTGGCGGCGCCGCCCGCCGCCCCGCCGACCCGGCTGACCATCCTCGTCGAGCGGGCCGCCTCCACCCTCGCGCTGGGCCGGCTGATCCGCCGCGACGCCGAGGGGCTGGAGCGGCAGATCCACCGCACCCTGCTCACCGCGCTGCTCGACCACTCCCGGCCGGTGGACGAGGTGGCCCTGCGGGCGCGGGCGCTGGGCGTGGTGCTGGAACGGCGGCACCTCGTGGGCGTGGTGGTGCGGCACCGCGGAGACGAGCCGGCCGGGGAGAACGGCGGCGCGGGCGAGCCCGGCCCCGTCGACCCGGAGGCCGGCCCGGCCCGGCTGCGGGACCTCTCCGAGGCGGTCGGGCAGGCCCTGCGCGAGGCGAAGCTCACCGGGCTGAGCAGCGCCGTTGACGACCAGGCCGTGGGCGTCCTGCTCGCCCTGCCCGACGTGGCGGCCGAGGAGCGGGCGCTGGCCGCGTTCGCCGCCGCGCTACGCCGCGCCCGGGTGGACGCCGGGCCGAGCCGCGCGCCGGAGGCCACCCCGGGCCGCCGCGCCGGCGCCGGAGGCGCCCGCCCGGGCGTGGGGGCGCCCCGGAGCGCCGGCTGCGGGCTGATCGTCGCCGCCGGTTCGGGGGTCGGCAGCCTGCGGGAGGCGCGCCGCTCGCTGCTCGAGGCCCGGCAGATCGCCGACGCGGCCCGGCGCGACCGGCGGGACCTGCCGATCTTCCGGCTGCCGCACGTCGGGCTGGCCGGCCTGCTGCACCTGCTGCGGGAGGAACCGCGCCTGCAGACGTTCGTCGAGCGGGAGCTGGGCGCACTGCTGGCGTACGACGCCCGGCACCCCCGCGAGCAGCTGCTCGGCACGCTGCGGGCGTACCTGGAGCACGGCCGGAACAAGTCCGCGGCCGCGGCCGCGGCGCACCTGTCCCGGCCCGCCTTCTACGAGCGGCTGGCCCGCATCGCCCGCATCCTCGACGTGGACCTCGACTCGGTGGAGGCCTGCCTCTCCCTGCACGTGGCCCTGCTCGCCCTCGACGCGATCCGCACGCCGTGACGGGGCCGGCCGCCCGACGACCTCGGCCGGGCGGCGGGGACGGCGGACGGCGGCGAGGGCCCGGCGCGGTCAGGCCAGGGCGGTCAGGGCCTTGGCGTACGGCCCGGGGACGTGGTTCGGACCGCCGGGGGTGAACACGTCGGAGGTGGCCGCCGCGGACCAGGCGGTGGCCGGCACCGCGTCGACCAGCGCGCGGACGACCGGCGCGTCACGCCACTGCTCCTGCTCGGCGAGCAGGCTCAGCGCCACCACCGACTCCTCGACCTCGCCGACGCACTCGAACGGCTTGTGCCCGTCCACGCCCAGCAGTTCGCGGTACCCGGGGAGCTGCGCGGAGTCGGACAGCAGGTCGCCGCCGAAGATGTGGGTGACCCGCTCCCGGGACATGAATGGCGCCATGGCCAGGAACACGAACCGGCACTTGGGGCAGTCGCGGCACCAGCGCTCGCTCGCGTCGCGCAGCTTGAACGCGGCGTTGCAGCTGGTCACCACGTCGTCGTAGCGGTCGGTCTCGGCGAAGAGCCGGGCGATGTGCAGCTCGGACAGCGACCGCAGCAGCGAGAAGTACGGCTCGGTCAGGCCGGCGTGCTCGGCCAGCGCCGCCCGCAGCAGCCCCTCGGCCTCCACGCCCTTGGACCACTGGTGGTTGACCTCGTGGCCGTTCCACACCAGGTTCGGGTCGGACGCGGAGCGCTCGTTGGACATCACCACCGGGCCGAGCCCGTTCAGCACCGAGGTCGCGACCGCGATCAGCGAGTTGATCGCGGTGACCGGGATGTGCCCGTTGAGCGCGCCGGCCGCGTTGAGGTCGAGCAGCGCCGGGTCGATCCGGCGGCGGGCGGCCAGGGGGACCAGGTCGGACGCCCGGTTGACCGAGACGATGACGTGGTTCGGGTTCACCGAGAAGGGCACCGGGTCGAGGCCGGCCCGGCGCAGCGCCTCCAGGGTGACGATGGAGTCCTTGCCGCCGCCGACGGCCGACAGGGGCCGCCGGTCGGAGTTGTCGTACGGCCGGGCCGGGGCGACCTCGCCGGCCGGTACCTCGGGGGCCAGCTCCAGCACGTGCGGCAGCCGGTTGCGGTACGCGTACTCGGCCAGGCCCTTGGTGTAGACGGCGGTGACCAGCCGGGCGGCGGCCGGGCCCAGCGGCGCCGGCAGCACCAGCCGGCGCGGCGCGGCGGCCTTGTAGTAGCTCACCCCGGCGACGACGTGCAGCAGCTCCAGGACCCGGCCCAGGCTGGCCACGGTGGCGTCCGACGGCGGGTCCGCCGGCAGCGGCAGCGTGATCGCCTCGGTGAACCGCAGCTCGCCGTCCGGGCCGGTCAGGGCGTAGTCGAACAACGCCTCGCCGGTGGAGAGGTCGATGGAGTAGGACGGGAAGGTGAAGGCGTCCATCCGCCCGAGCTGTCCGGTAAGCACAGGTCATACTAGTCCGCGTCGGCCCCCCCAGGAGCGAGGAGATCACCGGTGCACCTTTCCGACCTGCGCGGACGTTCTGTGGCTGTCTGGGGTACCGGCCGCGAGGGAATGGCCGCCGCGACAGCCGTCGCCGCGCACGGTCCGGCGAGTCTCTGCGCGGTCAACGACCGCGCGACCTTCCTGTCGCTGCCGTGGGAGGGGCCGCTGGCGGAGGCGGCGCCGCTGGTCACCGGCGAGGAGGGGCTGGCCCGCCTGCTCGCCGCGGACGTGGTGGTCCGCTCCCCGGGGGTGCCGAACACCCACCCGTGGATGGCCGAGCTGCGCCGCCGCGGCGTGACCGTGACCCAGGGCACGGCGCTGTGGATGGCCGACCACGCCCACCGCACGGTCGGCGTGACCGGCAGCAAGGGCAAGAGCACCACCTCCAGCCTGATCAGCCACCTGCTCACCGCGGTCGACCGGCCCAACGTCTTCGGCGGCAACATCGGCGTCCCGCTGCTCGACCTGCCCGAGGCGGAGCTGTACGTGCTGGAGCTGTCCAGCTACCAGTGCACCGACCTCACCGACTCGCCCCGGGTGGCGGTGGTGACCGCGCTGTTCCCCGAGCATCTGGACGCGCACGGCGGCGAGCGGGAGTACTACCGGGACAAGCTGAACCTGGTCGCGCACGGTCCCGGGACGGTGGTGGTCAACGGCGCCGATCCCCGGCTCGCCGCCGAGCTGGGTGACCGGCCGGCGGTGCGCGCCGGCCTCCCGGACACCACCCACGTCGCCCCCGGCCCGGACGGCGCCCCCTGGTTCCACCTGCGCGACCAGCCGTTGTTCCCGCGCACGACGCTGCCCCTGGTCGGCCGGCACAACGAGGGCAACCTGTGCGTGGCCCTCGCCGTCCTGGAGGCGCTGGGCGTGGACGTGGTCGCCCGCCGCGACGACGCCGCGGCGGCGGTCGCCCGGTTCCAGGGACTGGCCCACCGGCTCGCCGAGATCGCCGACCCGTCGGGGCTCACCTTCGTCGACGACACCCTGGCCACCAGCCCGTACGCGGCCATGCACGCGATCGACGCGTACGAGGAGCGACCGCTGACGGTGATCGTGGGCGGCACCGACCGGGGGCTGGACTACACGCCGCTGCGGGAGCACCTGGCGGAGCGGGAGCTCACCGTGATCGGCATCCCGGACAGCGGGCCACGGATCGTCGAGGCGCTCACCGGGCTGCCGAAGGTGCGCACCGAGACGGTCGACGACCTGGTCGACGCCGTCCGGCTGTCCCGGGAGCTGACCCCCGCCGGCGGGGTGGTGCTGCTGTCGCCGGCCGCGCCGAGCTACGGGCGGTTCCGTAACTTCGAGCACCGCTCGGAGGCGTTCCGCGAGGCCATCGCGGAGACCGCCGCCCGCTGACCAGCGCGCGTACGGCCGCCGGACAGCGCGTCGTGGAGCGCGCGCATCGACCGGATCGCCGAGCGCAGCTCCTGCAGGTACGTCCCCGGGGCGACCGGTTGGTGCAGGCCCGCCTCGGGGGACCAGCGGGCCTCGACGCCGACGGTGTCCACGTCGACGCCGAGAGGGACACCCAGGGTGCGGATCGCATCGGCGTGCTGGAAGGGCACGTAGACGGCCGAGGTGACGACCAGGACCCGGTCCCCCGGAGCGGGCCGCAGCAGTTCGGCCCAGTACCGCTGCGTGTCGGCGGTGTTGGCCCGGCGACCCGCGTCGCCGGAGGGGGCGGCGAGCACCCGTACGGTCGGCCCCGGCTCCCGCCGGTAGGTGCGGACCCGCCAGGACACCTGCCTGTTCCCGGGCTGCGGATCCGACTCGTCGCTCGCCGGTTCCCGGAGGCCGAGGTAGCGCCGGACGCCGGCGTCCAGCGCGTCCATCTCGTCCCGGCATCCGGCCGCGCCGCGCTCGGCGAGCAGCGCGTGCTCCGCGGTGGTGAGGGGCCGGAAGCTGCCCAGCGCGGCCACCTCCGGCCGGCCCACCAGACCGCCGGTGAGCAGGGCCGCGGCGTAGGACGTCCGGTGCAGGCAGGCGCGGGCCAGGCCGCCCAGCACGATCATGTGGTGGTACCGGTCGTGCAGCGGCCCCGTGCCGTGGACCAGCCCGAGCGCCTCGGCGGCCGACACCACCAGTGCCGCGGTTTCGGCGTCCAGCTCGGGCGCGCGCGCCTCGTACCGTTCCGCCCCGCCCCGGAAGTTCCAGCAGCCGGCGGAGAAGTCGTCGAGCCAGGCCAGGAGCGGGGCGGTGGCCGACCCGTCGGCGGCCGGGGGTGGCGCGCCGCCGAACGCGGTCACCAGATCGCGCAGCGGGGGAGAGGTGGCCCAGCGGTGTACGTCCGCGGCGACCTCCTCGTGCGAGGCGCGCGACGCGCACCTCGGCAGCGGTATCGGATCGTAGGCGACCAGGGCTTCCGTTACCTTTCGGCGCGCTTCGGTGAGCACTCGGCGTCGGTGGTGCGGGCCGACGGGCTGGTGCCGATCCTAGGACCGCCAGCGGGTGCGCGTCCGGCTACTACCCCCTGACCGCGCGGCCGGGTGGCTGTCGCTCCTTGGCCGGCGTCCAGGCGAACGCCAGGCAGCCGCCGACCAGTCCGAGCAGCATCCGGAGAACGAATCCGCCCAGGTTGGACGTCAGCCACGAGGCGAGGGCCAGCAGCAGGGACAGCAGCGCGTAGAAGACCCGCTGGGACGGGTGGGCCAGCAGCAGCACGCCGCACAGCAGCAGGACGACCGGGACGAGGTAGCCGGCGAGCCCCTGCGGCCCGATGTGCAGGATCACCGGGAGCGGGGCGCGCAACGTCAGCAGGATCTCGGCGGCGGCGAGCGTGACCAGCAGCCCGCCCCAGAAGGGCCGTCCGCGCCGCCACGCGCGCCACCGCCCGAGTCGCGCCGCGTCTGCTCCGGGCACGTCAGCAGCCGTCGGAGGCGAACCGCATCCGCAGGTTCGGCAGCGTGAAGACGGCGGCGGTGGTCGCGTAGTTGTTCTGCCGCAGCCCCGTGATGACCACCGTGTCGGCCTGCTGGCCGAACACCCCCGGGTTGCCCCGTACGCCGGGCACCTTGTCGAGGGTGCTCGCGTCCTGGCCGATGTCGATGCTGCGGAACGAGGCGTTGCCGGAGATCTCGTCCGAGTCCACCACCAGGGTGCGGGCGCTCACCGGCCTGCGGTTCCCGCCGGCGGTGAGCTTCATGTGCATGCCGCCGAGGCTGATGCTCTGGCACAGGTTCGTCAGCTCGGCCTGGTCGATCGCCGACACGATCACCACGACCTGGCCGCCGGTGTCGCCCTGGTTGGGGCTGTCCTCGATCATGTGGTCGATGGTGGCAAACTGCTCGAACCCGGTCCCGCTGAGCTCGTCGGCGGTGACCACGAACGGCATGCCGGGGATCGCGAACTGGGCGCCGAGCACCCCCTGGGCGGTGAGCATCACCATTGCGGCCGCGCCGGCGCCCACGGTCGCCAGGCTGGCGGCGAACCGGCGCCAGCGCACGCCGCTGCGGGGCGGGGCGGGGCCGGCTCGGTGGGTACGGTGTCGTCCGACATGACGGCTCCCCTTCGAGATCAATTCGTCCGCGACAATGTGACAGGTCGCGCCACGGTGCGTGGTGTGAAGATCTGAACTGGTTGCGCGCTGTGTGCGGGTGTCCCGCAGGCCGAAGTTACCGCTGGGTAAATCGTTGGTCAAGAATGGATTCGGGGGCCGGCGACGGATCTGCGAAATATGGCCAAAAGTGAGAAACCGCAGCGGTTTCTCACTGCCCGGGGGCGCGGAGGGGTGGTCGAGCCGCCGGGGACGCGGGCGTCAGCCGGTGGCCCGGCCCCACCGGCCGCCCGCGGCCGGCTTGGCGGCGCAGGGCGCGGTGACGGCCCCCGGCGGTCTCCCGACCCGTGGCCCGGGCCGCCCGACCCGCGGCCTCCGGGCCGAGGAACGGGACGGTCATCGCGTAGGTCAGCGTCGGCAGCAGTTGGGGCAGCTCCGGGGTGCGTCCCTTCGCCACTCGTTGCCGGACGGCCGTGTTGATCCCGCCGACCACGGTGGTCACCAGCAGTGCGTCGTCCAGCCCGGGCAACGGGTGGCGGGGGCGGGCGTCGCCGAAGAACCGGTGGAACCGCGCGAGCAGCGCGTCCCGCTCGGCCCGGGCGGTGGGGCCGGCCGCGTCGATCTCCACGACCGCCATCCGGGCGAACGCCGGGACGCTGGCCAGCACCTCCAGCAGCGTCGCGAGGGCGGCCCGGGCTGCGTCCACCCAGTTCGGCCCGGCCGCCTGGTAGGCGTCGTCCATGAGTCGCAGCAGGACCGCCGTGCCGTGCCGGTAGGCGGCGAGGAAGGCGTCCTCCTTGCCGGCGAAGAGAGCGTAGAAGGCGGGCCGGGTCACCCCGGCGGCCCGGCAGATGTCGGTGACCCGGGCGTTGTCGTACCCCTTCTCCGCCACCTCGCGGACCAGTCCGTCGAACAGACGGTCGCGCTGGGTGGCGGCGACCACCTCGGCCGACAGGCGGCGCGGCCCGCGCTTGATCGCCCGCTCGGGGTCGCGGCCGGGGCGGGCGCCCGGCAGGGGGGTCGTCCCGGGTGTCCCGGGGTGGGGTGCCACCGCCATTGACATCGACCTCCCTGGATTTACGATTGACTTTGCGACCCTCCGGGGTTTATAACTTCACCACATTGGGTTTCGGTCACCTCACTGATGGTCATCATCGTCGGATGGCCGCACCGGCAGCGCCGAAGGGGGCTCGATGGTCGTCATTATCGCCGACCGCACGGCCGCTCCCAAGGTCGCGGAGGCGCAGGTGACGCGGCTTCGCCGCAGTGCGCCAGCCGGCGTCGGTCGCTGACCGGCCCAAGACGTCGGCTCGGCCCGCCCCGTCGGGCGTCCGGGCTCGACCGTGCACAGTCGTCCCGCCGCCGGCGGTCCCCCGGCGGCGGGTCCTCCACCGGCCACGAGCCGTCCCGCCGTGGCCGTCGCGGCCCGTCCGACCGCGCCCGGTCCAGTGCCGGGCGCGGTGGCCCACCCCTGCCTCTGAACGGGGGAGGATGTCAAGTACGTGAACTGACCCCCGGGCTTCCCCAACCGGACCTGAGCAGCCGCAGCAGGCCCGCCCCGGCCAGGTACGCCGCCAGCGCCGGGGCGGGCAGGCCCAGCGGCTCCGGAGCGTCCCGCGGGGTCAGCGTGTTGACCAGCAGGCCCGCCGCCACGGCGGCGTAGCCGGCCACCGCCAGCCCGGCCCGGACCGGGTGCGCGGGCCGGGCGGTCCCGGCCGGGTGCGGTCCCGGCCCGGCGGGCGCGGTCGGTCGGTCCGGTCCGGTATCGCTGGGCGCGGTCGGTCGGTCCGGTCCGGTATCGCTGGGCGCGGTCGGTCGGTCCGGTCCGGTATCGCCGGGCGAGGGTGGTCGGCCGGGCCCATGATCGGCGGGTGCGGTCGGCCGTGGCTCGGGTCCGTGCGGCGACGGCGGTCGACGCCGTCCGGCGCGGGCCTCGATCGGGCCGAAGACGGCGACCAGGCCGGCCAGCAGCACGGCGAGCATCAGCAGCCACGGCACCCGCCAGGCGTACCAGGCCGCCGAGCCGACCGGCGGCGTGGGCAGCGCCCCGACCGCGTCTAGCAGGCCGACCAGCAGCAGGACGGCCGTGAGATGCCAGAGGAAGACGGTCAGCACGACGGCGTTGACCGCGATCACCGCCTGCCAGGGCCCGGGCCGGCGCAGCCACCGCCGCGCCGGCTCCCGTAGCAGCAGGATTCCCCCGAGCTGGGCGGTGGCCAGGGCGAGCAGCGCCAGGCTCGGCGGCCCGTCGTTCTGCAGCCGCTGGCCGGGCAGGTGCAGCATCGAGATCGGGTACGGCCCGACCGTGGTGAGCAGCAGCAGCGTGCCGAAGCCGCCCACCAGCAGGGCCGCCGCGAACCGCCGGGAGGCGGGCAGGGGGTGAGCCCCTCCGGTCGACCCGGGGCGCCGCGCGGGTGCCGCCGCGGCGGGCCGGGCGCGACCGTCGTACCAGGCGAATCCGACCTGGTGGACGGCGAGCCAGGCGGCCAGGCCGTTGCCGGCGGCCAGCGCCGCCGGGCCGAGCAGCCGGCCCAGGTCGCCGAGGGCGACCAGGCCCACCAGCGCGACCGGCACGACCAGCCCGAAGCGGCGGTGCAGCGCGTGCATCGGCGGGGTGAGGGCGACGGCGGCCAGGTAGGGCACGAGGAACCACAGCGGGATGGTGGCGGTCCAGACCGCGGTGCGGACGAAGCCCGGCTCGACGCCCCACAGACGGGCACCGCCCGCGCCGACGGCGAGCACCAGCAGCAGGACGGTGGTCGGCGGGACCAGCCGGGCGCTGCGGTCGAGCAACCAGCCGGCGGCGTCCCCGCCGCGGGCGCGGCGGGAGGCGAGCGAGGCGGCGTTGGCATAGCCGCCCACCAGGAAGAAGACCGGCAGCACCTGGGCCGCCCAGGTCAACGGGTACGCCCACGGCAGGTCCTGCAGGGCGGAGTGGCCGGCGGGCCGCCCGACCGCATCCCGCCCGATCACGGTGACGGCCCAGTGACCGAGGACCACCATCGTGATCGCGATCGCGCGCAGCAGGTCGACGTAGCGTTCCCGCGTGGCCGGCGTGCGCTCGGCGAGCTGCCGGAGGCGGCGCATGGAAACAAGACTAGGCGAGCGGCGGGGTGGCCGGGGAGGATAACGGTTCGGTGGCCCGGTCTTGAAGTCGGCGCGCTCCTGCCGTAGAAATTCTTCAGTAACGTTCGATGATCTGAAGACTAGCAACAGGTCCCCCGTGCCTCGCGCGGCGGCCGTCACCCCCTGGAAAACCGGCGGCTGCCCGTACCGAACCGAGGAGAGAGCATGAACAGGCGTGACATCCTGCGGCGCAGCGCCGCCGCCGGCCTGCTGGCCACCCCCGCCGCCGGCCTGCTCGCCGGCTGCGCCACCTCCGGCGGCGACAAGGGTGGCACCGAGGTGTACAAGGGCACCAAGAGCGAGCAGAACCCGCTGGGCGTGAAGGAGGACGCCCCGCTGGAGGTCATGATCTTCAACGGCGGGTTCGGCGAGGACTACGCCAAGGCCCACGAGGCCATGTACACCGAGCGGTACCCGAAGGCGAAGATCAAGCACTCGGCCACCCAGGAGATCGCCAAGACCCTCCAGCCCCGCTTCGTCGACGGCACCCCGCCGGACGTGGTCAACAACTCCGGCAAGGACCAGATCGACTTCAACGGACTGGTCTCCCAGAACGCCCTCGCCGACCTCGGCGAGCTGCTCTCGGCCCCGAGCCTCGACATCCCCGGCAAGACCGTCAAGGAGACGCTGCTGCCGGGCGCGGTGGAGGTCGGCTCGTACGACGGCCGGTTCCTGGTGCTGAACTACACCTACACCGTCTACGGCATCTGGCACTCCACCAAGCTCTTCGCCGAGCGTGGCTGGGAGTACGCGAAGACCTGGGACGAGCACATCGCCCTGTGTAAGCAGATCAAGGCCGCCGGCATCGCCCCCTGGACGTACGCGGGCAAGCACCCCCGCTACATGAGCTGGCCGGTGATCTCCACCGCGATCAAGTTCGGCGGCCCCTCGGTGGCCACCGCGATCGACAACCTGGAGCCCAACGCCTGGAAGTCCGACGCGATGAAGGCCGCCGCCGACGCCTGGCACCAGATCGTCAAGGACAAGTTCATCCTCGACGGCACGCCCGGGCTGGACCACGTCCAGTCGCAGACGGCGTGGTGCCAGGGCAAGGCCGCCTTCATCTCCTGCGGCTCCTGGCTGGAGAACGAGCAGAAGTCGGTCACCCCGGCCGGGTTCAACATGACCGTGGCGCCGACGCCGAGCCTGGGCAGCGGCGACAAGCTGCCGTTCGAGGCCATCCGGGGCACCGCCGGCGAGCCGTTCATGGTGCCGGCGAAGGCGAAGAACGTGGCGGGCGGGCTGGACTACTTCCGGACCATGCTGTCCAGGAAGGGCGCCCAGGACTTCACGAAGAAGGTGGCCAGCCTGACCGTGGTGGCCGGGGCCACCGAGGGCGTGGAGCTGCCGTTCGGGCTCACCACCGTGGTCAAGGCCCTCGACGCGTCCGGGTCCAACGGCTTCAACTGGGTCTACAACAACTACTACCGCAAGCTGGAGCGCAACCTGGTCGACGCCGCGTGCGGCGAGTTCTTCAGCGGGCGCATCGGCCCGGCGGAGTTCCTGGACCAGTGCCAGAAGGGCGCCGACTCGATCGCCCAGGACAGCTCGGTCAAGAAGTACAAGCGGGCCGCCTGACACCCCGGCCGGGCGGGGCGACACCCCGCCCGGCCGCCGCCGGAGAGTAGGGCAATGAAACACGGCAAGTACCCGCTGATCCTCACCTTCCTGGTGCCGCCGCTGCTGCTGTACGTCGTCTTCGTCGTCTCGCCGTACCTGCAGGCGTTCCAGATCTCCACCACCGACTGGCTGGGCTACTCGGCGGAGGCCAACCCGGTGGGCCTGGCCAACTTCCGGGCCCTGTGGCACGACGACTACGTCTGGAACGCGTTGCAGAACAACGCGATCCTGCTCGCCCTGGTGCCGGTGCTGACCATCGCGCTCGGCCTGTTCTTCGCCACCATGCTCAGCATGGGTGGGCGCCGGGGCCGGGCCGGGGTCACCGGGGTGCGCGGGAGCGCGTTCTACCGCACCGTCTACTTCTTCCCGCAGGTGCTCTCGGTGGTGATCATCGCGGCGCTGTGGAAGGAGGTCTACCAGCCCAACGCCGGGCTGCTCAACGGCATCCTGCGCGCGGTCGGGCTGCCCACACCGCCCTGGCTCGGCGACCCGCGCTTCGCGTTCTGGTGCGTGCTGGCGGTGATGGTCTGGGCCAACGTCGGCTTCTACGTGGTGCTCTTCGGCGCGGCCATGTCGGCGATCCCGCGGGAGATCTACGAGGCGGTGCTGCTCGACGGCGCGTCCCGCTGGACGACGCTGCGCCGGATCACCATCCCGCTGCTGTGGGACACCGTGCAGGTCGCCTGGATCTACCTGGCCATCGCCGCGCTGGACGGCTTCATCCTGGTCCAGCTGATGACCAACGGCGGCCCCAACTTCTCCTCCGACGTGATCGGCGTGCGGCTGTACGACACCGCGTTCGGCAGCGAGACCAAGTTCGGCTACGCCTCGGCGATCGGCGTGGTGATGTTCTTCCTGACCCTGTCGGTGGCCGTGCTGGCGCTGCGGGTCGGCCGACGGGAACGGATCGAACTGTCGTGACCACCCTCGACAAGCCAGCCGGCGTCGCCACCGACCCCGGCCGCGCCGCCGGTGCCGACCGGGCCGTCCGCCGCGACCTGGGCGTGGTGAACGCCCTCTCGCACGGCTTCCTGCTGTTCTGGGGCGCGCTGACCGTGCTGCCGCTGCTGTGGATGTTCCTCAGCTCGTTCAAGAGCAACGCGGAGATCCTGGCCGACCCGTGGGGCCTGCCCGGCGCGCTGCGCTTCGACAACTGGGCCCGGGCGTGGACCACGGCGCACATCGGCCGGTACTTCCTCAACAGCGCGATCGTCGTCACCGGCTCGGTCGCCCTCACCATGCTGATGGGCGCCACCGCCGCGTACGTCTTCGCCCGCTACGAGTTCCGGGGCCGGCAGCTCGCCTACTACCTGTTCGTCGGCGGCCTGATGTTCCCGGTCTTCCTGGCCCTGGTGCCGCTGTTCTTCGTCGTGCGCAACGCCGGGCTGTTCGGCACCTGGACGGGGCTGGTCCTGGTCTACGCCGCGTACTCCCTGCCGTTCACCGTCTTCTTCCTCACCGCGTTCTTCCGCACCCTGCCCACGTCGGTGGCGGAGGCGGCGCTGGTCGACGGCTGCGGCCACTTCCGGCTGTTCTTCCGCGTGATGCTGCCGATGGCCCGCCCGGGGATGATCAGCGTCGCCATCTTCAACTTCCTCAGCCACTGGAACCAGTTCCTGCTGCCGCAGGTGCTGCTGCAGGGCGACGACTCGAAGTGGATGCTGGCCCAGGGACTGGCCGCGTTGTCGGTCAGCCAGGGGTACGCGGGCGACTACGCCCAGCTCTTCGCCGGCCTCACCATCGCCGTGCTGCCGGTGCTGCTGGTGTACGTGGCCTTCCAGCGGCAGGTCCAGACGGGCCTGACCGCCGGCCAGCTCAAGTAGCGCGCGGCCGCCGGCGCCCGGTCAGGGCGCCGGCGGCACCAGCAGCGGGTGCAGGGCGGCCGGGTCGGTGACCTCGGGCAGGTCCCGGGCGGCGAGCCAGGCCGCCGCGGCGGCGCCGTCGCCGGCCACGCGCAGCGGGGCGTCCGGCCAGCGCCGCGCCGCCTCCGCGCGTACGGCCGCGGCCAGCGGGGTGTCCGCCGTGAGCAGGCCGCCGCCGAGGACCACCGGCTCGACCGTGCCGGCCGGCCGGATCCGCGCGACGCTGTCCGCCAGGTGACCGGCGGCCTCCTCGATCAGCCCGAGGGCGACCGGCTCCGCGTCGACGGCGGCGGACACCACCAGGGGCGCGAGCCGGGCGAGCTCGACCGGCGGGCGGCGGGTGACGGCCTGGATCAGCGCGTCCACCGTGTCCCGGGGTCGGGCGGCGACCCGGTCGGAGCCGAGCAGCTCCGTGAGCAGCCGGGCGCCCAGGGTGCCCGGTTCCCGCCCCCGGTCCAGGTCGGCCAGGACCCGGCGGACGGCCTCGCGGCCCAGCCAGAACCCCGAGCCGGCGTCGCCGAGCAGCCAGCCGTGCCCGTCCGCGACGCGGTCCAGCCGCAGGTCGCGGATCCCGGCGGCGATGGCGCCGGTGCCCGCGATCAGCACCGTGCCGTCCGGGCTCGCGGTGCCCGAGGCGTACGCGACGAGGGCGTCGCCGTGCACCGCGTACGGGCAGCGCAGGCCGGCTTCGCGCCAGGCCCGGTCGAACGCGGCCCGCCCGGCGGGGTCGGCGTGCAGCCGGCCCGCGCCGGCGAGCCCGATCACGCCGGCGCGCACCCGGGCCGGGTCCACGTCGGCCAGCGCGTCGCGCAGGGCGGCGGCGATCTCCTCGGCGGCCCGCTCGGCGCCGTGGCTGGTGGGGTTGCCCCCGCCGGCCCGGCCGGTGCCGAGGCGTTCCCCGGCGAGGGTCAGGGCGGCCGCCCGGGTGGACGTACCTCCGACGTCGAGACCGACCACGACGGTGTCGGACATCCGCTGGGCCTCCCTGGGACGTTGCTGGCGGGCGGATTCATGCTGGTCGACCCGGTCGCGGGGGGCAAGATCCGCGGCCGTGCCGGTGGCGGTGCGCCAGGTAACAGTTTGAAAACTTCGCCCACGGCCTTGACACGGAGGGTCCTTTAGTAAGAACTTTTACCACTAACAGTTAACACTCTTTTGTGAAAGGCTGTCGATGGTTGATCACGAGGCGGACCTCCCCGCGGGCACCGCGGTGGTCGACGCCGAGGCGGTTGACCGGCGGGGCGCGCTGCCGGCGGAGGGCGTGCTCGCCCGGGTCCGGGCCGGCGCGGGGGAGCTGACCGGCGCGCTGCGCCGGGTCGCCGAGCACGTGCTCAGCGACCCGGAGGGCGCGGCGCGGGCGACCATCGTGGAGCTGGCCGAGCGCAGCGGCACCTCGCCGGCCACCGTCACCCGGTTCTGCCGCGCGATGGGCTTCGAGGGGTACGCCGACCTGCGGCTCGGCATCGCCGCCGAGACCGGCCGGGTCCGCTCCGCCGGCTGGACCGTCGACATCGGGCGGGAGATCCAGCCGGGCGACCCACTGGAACGGGTGCTCGGCCAGATCATGGCCGCCGACACCCGGGCCATGCACGACACGGCCGCGCTGCTCGACCTCGCCGAGGTGGAGCGGGCCGCCGTGGCCATCGCCCGCGCCGGCCGGGTCAACATCTTCGGCGCCTCCGGCTCCGCGCTGGTCGGCGAGGAGACGCAGTTCAGCCTGCACCGCATCGGAGTTGCCGCGTGGGCCTGGAGCGACGTGCACGAGGGGCTGGCCAGTGCCGCCCTGCTGGGCCCCGGCGACGTGGCGTTGGGCATCTCGCACACGGGGCAGACCCGGGAGACCATCGAGATGCTCGCCGAGTCCGGCAGCCGCGGCGCGACCACGGTGGCGCTCACCGGATTCCCCCGCTCGCCGCTGGCCGAGCTGGCCGACGTCGTGCTGGTCACCGCCAGCCAGGCGACCACCTTCCGCCCCGACGCGCTGTCGGCCCGGCACCCGCAGCTGGTCGTGCTCGACCTGCTCTACATCGCCGTGGCCCAGCGCACCCACGACCGCGCCCACGCGGCCTTCCGGCGTACCGCCCAGGCCGTCGACGGGCACAAGGCAGCCGGGCGACTCCGGCGCACCGCCTGACCCGACACCACAAGGAGAGACGACGATGTCCGTTACCCCCGAGAACGTGGCCGACCTCAGCCGCCGGAGCCTGCTGCGCCGCGCCGCCGCCGCGGGTCTGCTCGTCACCCCGGCCGCCGGCCTGCTCAGCGCCTGCGCGGGCAGCGAGCCGAGCAAGCCCGACGACGCCGGCGGCGCCAAGAGCAAGGACAACCCGTTCGGCGTCAAGGACGGCAGCGCCGTCAAGGTGGTGATCTTCAACGGCGGCCTCGGCGACCAGTGGGCCAAGGAGGACAAGGCCGTCTTCAACGCCAAGCACGCCGGCGTCACCGTCAACATGAGCTCCACCCAGAAGATCAAGACCGAAGAGCAGCCCAAGATGGCGACCCAGCCCAGCGACCTCGTCATGAACTCGGGCGCCGACATGATGGACATCAGCACCCTGGTCAACGAGGGCGCCATCGAGCCGCTGGACGACCTGCTCACCGCCCCGGCCTGGGACAGCGAGGGCACGGTGGCCGACACGCTGCTGCCCGGCACCGTTGCCGACGGCACCTTCCAGGGCAAGTTCTTCGTGGTCAACGTCGCCTACACCGTGTGGGGCAACTGGTACAACGGCGCCCTGTTCACCAAGGAGGGCTGGGAGCCGCCGAAGACGTTCGACGAGTTCTTCGCCCTCGCGCCGAAGATCAAGGCCAAGGGCATCGCCCCGTACGTGCACGACGCGGTGCACGGCTACTACCCCCGCTGGGCGCTGATGGCGACGGTGTGGAAGTCCGCCGGCAAGCAGGCGATCCTCGACATCGACAACCTCAAGGAGAATGCCTGGAAGGCCGAGGGCGTCCTGCCGGCGCTGGAGGCGTGGGAGAAGCTGGTCAAGGACAAGCTGCTCCTGCCGGGCAACCTCAACCACACCCAGTCCCAGCAGGCCTGGCTCGACGGCAAGGCGGCGTTCATCCAGGTCGGCACCTGGCTGAAGAACGAGATGGCCACCACCATCCCGCCGGGCTTCGAGATGAAGCTGTCGGACTACTGGAGCCTGGGCGCCACCGACAAGGCGCCCAAGGACGTCTTCGCCGGCGCCGGCGAGGGCCTGGTGGTGCCCAGCAAGGCCCCCAACAAGGCGGCGGCGAAGGAGTTCCTGCGGGCCGTCCTGTCCAAGTCCGGCTCCGCCAAGTTCGCCACGCTGACCAAGTCGCTCGCCTCCACCAAGGGCTCCGGCGACGGGGTGCAGGACTCGGCGCTGGCCACCGCCAACGCACTGATGGCCAACGCCCCGAAGGACCTGATCAAGGTCAAGCTCTGGGACTTCTACGCCGACCTGGACAAGGAGAGCCAGAACCTCTCCGAGGAGCTGATGGCCGGCCGGCTCACCGCGCAGCAGTTCGTCGACAAGATGCAGGCCGCGGCCGACAAGGTGGCCAAGGACTCGTCGATCAAGAAGCAGACCCGGACGGCCTGAGGGCCGGGGCATCCCTCGAAGGATCAGGTGAACACGATGCGGCACGGTGTCGCGCGCTTCGTCACGGGTTTCCTGGCCCTGCCCGTCGCGCTGTACCTCTTCTACGTGGTGTGGCCCTTCGCCCAGGCGGCCGGCTACTCGCTGACCAACTGGGGCGGCTACTCCGACAGGCAGGAGTTCGTCGGGCTGGACAACTACGTCCGGCTGTTCTCCGACGAGCTCATCAGGAAGGCGTTCTGGCACAACGTGTTCTTCCTGGTGACCGTGCCGCTGTTCACGATCGCGCTGGCCCTGTTCCTCGCGTTCCTGCTCAACGTGGGCGGACGCGAGGACAGGGCCGGCGTCCGGGGCGTGTTCGGCTCCGGCTTCTACAAGGTGATCTTCTTCTTCCCGCAGGTCCTGTCGCTCGTGGTGATCGCCGTGATGTGGCAGCAGATCTACCGCTCCGACGGCCAGGGCCTGGTCAACGGCCTGCTGATGAAGATCGGCCTGGTCGACCCCGACAACCCGATCGCCTTCACCGCCGACCCCGAGCCCTTCCTCGGCGTGCCCGCGGTGCTCTGGTGGCTGCTGCTGATCGCGGTCTGGAGCGGCGCCGGCTTCTACATGGTGCTGTTCTCGGCGGCGATGCAGTCGATCCCCAGGGACATCTACGAGGCGGCCCTCCTCGACGGCGCCGGCCCGTTCCACACGTTCTTCCGCATCACGCTGCCGCTGCTGCGGGACACCGTCTCGGTGGCCTGGGTGTACCTCGGCTTCATCGCGCTGGACATGTACGCCCTGGTCTTCGTGATGACGCCCAGCCAGGGCGGCCCCAACCACGCCAGCGAGATCTTCGCGTCGGTGCTCAACTTCACCGCGTTCCAGAAGGGCCAGTTCGGCTACGCCTGCGCGATGGGCGTGGCGCTGGCGATCTTCACGATCCTGCTGGCCGCGCTGCAACTGCGAATCACCCGCCGTGAGCGGATCGAGTTCTGAGGGGGCTTGGACGATGAGCACGGCGACCCACCCGTCCGAGGGGCTGACCCGCCCCGACCGGCGGACCCCGCCCCCGCGGCCGGCGCCGCCCGGCACCGGCCGCGGGATCGGCGGGCGCGTCTTCACCGGCTTCTCCCACCTGTTCCTGGTGGTCTGGGCCGTCATGGTGATCTACCCGCTGCTGTGGGTGGTGATGTCGGCGTTCAAGGACGACTCGGAGGTCATCCGGGCGCCCCTGTCGCTGATCCCCGACCGGCTGCACTGGGAGAACTTCTCCCGCGCCTGGGGGGCCGGCCACCTCGGCGCGTTCTTCCTGAACACGGTGCTGGTCCTGGCCGGCAGCGTCTTCCTGACCATGCTGCTCGGCTCGATGGCCGCGTACGTGCTGGCCCGGTACGAGTTCCGCGGCAACCGGCTGATCTACTACATGTTCCTGTCCGGCCTGACGCTGCCCATCTACCTCGCCGCGGTGCCGCTGTTCAAGGGCGTCTACAACACGGGCATCGTCCTGCCGCTGCTCGGCCCGAACAGCCACGTCATGCTGATCCTGGTCTACGTGGCCTGGTCGCTGTCGTTCACGATCTTCTTCATGCACTCGTTCTTCCGGACGCTGCCCGACTCGATCGCCGAGGCCGCGCTGGTCGACGGGGCCTCGCACAGCCGGTTGTTCTTCAGCGTCATGCTGCCGATGGCCAGGCCCGGCCTGATCAGCATCGGCATCTTCAACGTGCTCGGCCAGTGGAACCAGTGGTACCTGCCGACGCTGCTGATGCAGTCGGTGGCGGGGGAGCCGAAGAACCAGGTGATCGCCCAGGGGCTGATCGAGCTGTCGGTCAACCAGGGCTACCGCTCCGACTGGAGCGGCCTGTTCGCCGGGGTGACGATGGCCATGCTGCCGGTGCTGATCGTGTACGTCGTGTTCCAGCGGCAGGTGCAGTCCGGCCTCACGGCCGGCGTCAGCAAGTAGTTCCCGCCCCGGCGGCCCGGTCCGGGAGTGTCGCAGGCGCGAGGCAGAATCGCGTACGTGCTGGTGGCGGTGGTGTCGGACGAGCGGGGCGGCGGCGTGCTGCAGCCGCTCGGCGCCGACGGCCGGCCGAGCGGCCCGGCCGAGCCCGTGGCCGGCCTCGCCGCCGCGGTGGCCGCCCGGGAGGCCGTCGGGCACCCGCGCTGGGTCTGGGCCTCCGGGGCCGCCGACTACCCGGCGCTGCTGCGCGCCGGGGTCCGGCTCGACCGCTGCCACGACGTCGAGCTGACCGAGGCGCTGCTGCTCGGTCACGCCGGCCGGTGGGGCGAGCCGCGCTCGTTCGCCGCCGCGTGGGCCCGGCTGACCGGGGCGCCGGTGCCCCCCGATCCGCCGGCCCGCCCCGCCGAGCCGCCCGGACACGGCCAGGGCGCGCTGTTCGACACGCTGCCCGGCCCGCCTGGCCCGGGCGTCGAGGCCCTGACCCGGGTGTACGCCGATCAGCTCGCCCGTGTCGCCGCCACGGACCACCCCGGCCGGTTCCGGCTGCTGGTCGCCGCCGAGTCGGCCGGCGCCCTCGTCGCGACGGAGATGGGCGCGGCCGGCCTGCCGTGGCGGGCCGACGTGCACGATGCCGTCCTGACCGAGCTGCTGGGCGAGCCGTCCCCGGTCGGCGGCCCGCCCCGCCGGCTCGCCGAGTTGGCCACCCGGATCGCCGAGGCGTTCGGGCTGCGCCAGCTGCACGCCGACTCCCCGGCCGAGCTGCTGAGGGCGTTCGCCCGGGCAGGCGTCGAGCTGCCGAACACCCGCGCCTGGGTGCTGCGCGGGGTGGACCACCCGGCCGTGCCGCTGGTGCTGGAGTACAAGGAGCTCTACCGGATCTGGACGGCGCACGGCTGGGCGTGGCGGGACGCCTGGGTGCGCGGCGGCCGGTTCCATCCCGAGTACGTCCCGGGCGGGGTGGTCTCCGGCCGGTGGGCGACCCGGGGCGGCGGGGCGTTGCAGATCCCGAAGGTGATCCGCCGGGCGGTGGTGGCCGATCCGGGCTGGCGGTTCGTCGTGGCCGACGCCGGCCAGTTGGAGCCCCGGGTGCTCGCCGCGGTCTCCGGCGACGCCCGGCTCGCCGCCGCGGGCGGGGCCGGCGACCTGTACGCCGCCCTCGCTCAGGACGCCTTCGGCGGTGACCGGCCCCGGGCGAAGGTGGCCCTGCTCGGCGCGATGTACGGGCAGACCGGCGGCGCGGCCGTCCCCGCCCTCGCGGTGCTCAGGCGCAGCTATCCGACCGCCTTCGGGTACGTCGAGGCGGCGGCCCGCACCGGGGAGGCCGGCGGGCTGGTCCGGTCCTGGCTGGGGCGGACGTGCCCGCCCGGCGGGGTGGGGTCCCCCGACGGCGAGGACGCCGTGCCCGAGCCGGACGGGGCGGCCGAGCCGCGGGGGCCCCGAGCCCGGGCGGCCCGGTCCCGGGGGCGGTTCACCCGCAACTTCGTCATCCAGGCCACCGCCGCCGAGTGGGCCTCGACGCTGCTCGCCACGCTGCGGACGGCGCTCGCCGGCACCGCCGCCGAGCTCGTCTTCTTCCAGCACGACGAGGTGGTCGTGCACTGCCCGGCCGAGCAGGCCGACGCGGTGGCCGAGGCGGTGCGCGACAGCGGCGCTCGGGCGACGGCCCTGCTGTTCGGCGAGACCCCGGTCCGGTTCCCCCTGGACCTGTCCGTCGTGGAGTGCTACGCCGACGCGGCCTGACGGCCGGCGACGGCGGACGTCCGCGGCCCGGGCCGGATGGCCGTACTGCGGCAAATATCCGTTTCGCCCCGCCACCCATCGCCGGTGCGCTCGTTGCATCCCATGTGCGTACGAGGGGACGGACGTGGCGTGCGGCTGGGCGGGTCCCCGTCGACAGTGGAGGTGGCCCGCTGAACCGGACCGCAGGAATGATCATCGCCGCCGGCGGCGGACGCCGCATCGGCGGCCCGGAGGCGCTGCTCCACCAGGGCGATCTGCCCCTGGTGGACCGGATGGTCGACACGCTGACCGAGGCGGGGTGCGGGCAGATCGTCGTCGTGCTGGGCCCGGCGGCGGACCAGGTCCGTGAGATGACGAACCTGACAGGGGCCACGGTCGTGGTCAACCGGGCCTGGGGCACCGGCGTCGGGTCCTCGATCCGGGCCGGCCTGGCCGCGCTGACCGACGAGAAAATCGAGGCGGTCGTGGTGGTGCCGGTGGACATGCCGGGCCTCACCGCCGCCGCGGTGCGGCGGGTGGCGGCGCTGCCGTACCCGAACGTGCTGGTCTGCGCCACCTACGAGGGGCTGCGCGGCTACCCGATGCTCTTCGGTCGCCGGCACTGGTCCGGCATCGCGACGCTGGCCAGCGCGGACGTGGGCGCCCGCCCGTACCTGCTGGCGCACAAGGACGAGATCGTGGACATCGCCTGCGACTCGGTGGCCGACGGCAGCCGGGTCGACACCCCGGAGTTGATGGCCCTGTACGGCCTCAGCGTCCCGCCCCAGCGGGTCGGCGTGTGACCCGTCCGGGTTCCCGACGGCGGGGTCGGGGGCGCGGGGACCGGGGCGTCCTCGGCCGTCGTCGCTCCCCGCGTTCGGCTCGCTGAGGGGCCGACGACCCGGCCGTACCGTGGTAGGGTCGCGCCAACGTGGTGACTCATGTGGATGAACCACGGAACGGGGAGAGCAACATGGCCATTGTCGCCCGGCATCTGGCTGGGGCTGTCGCTGCCTGGCTGGTGGTCGTCGTCGAAGGTGTCGTCGCCTACCTGGGCTTGCTCGTGTGCGCGGTCGCGACGAATTCCAATCTCGGCGGTCCGTTGGCCGGCCCGCTGCTGGCCGTCCTCGCCGGCCTTGTGGGCCTCGTGACGGTTCCTCTGCTGTTCATTCCCGCCGTCGTGGCCGGGGACCTGACAGGGCGTCGGCGTGGCCTCCTCGCTCAGTGCCTCATCGCCTGTGCTGTCGCGGTGGTGCTGAGTGTCGGGTTCACCGCAGGCGGCGGTGTGGCGACGGATCTGCCCAGGATCGGGCTGGCGATGGCGATCTCACCGATCGTCGTGTTGCCCCCCGTTCTCGCGTACCTCGGTGTCTTCTACGGCAGCTATTGGCTTGCCCGCAAGCTGAGAGTCTGGCGCGCCTTGCGCTTACCGGTCGGCGGGCCCGCATACCGGTACCGCCCCAGGACCTAGGCGTCCCGCAGCGAAGCAGCGAGCGTCGGGACCGTTTTGCCGACCCGGCAGGCGACGATTTGGGTGCACTTCAACTGAGCGGCCTGCCATCGCTGGCACTTAGAAGTGTGTCGATGGTGATCGCATTGGGGACGCATCGCTCCGGAATTGCTCGGGTCTGCTTGCGATCTTCCGAGGCGGAATTGTTTGCCGCTCCTGTGTGCTCACGAGCCGGCCCTTGGATGTCGGCGGTCCTGACTGGCGCCCAAGCGTCGGGGAAGACCAGGGGTTGCAGAGTCGTTCGTCGATCCGGTCTTGTGCGGACAATGCTTGGTCAGTAGCCTGATGGACGTCCATGCGACAAGATCGAACAACAACGGGGATTGCCATGTCTTTCGGGCTCTGGCGGACGCTGCGGCCGCCAATTTTCGCTGCAGCCTTTCCGCGCCGTTCCACGGTCGTGTAGTTCCTGTGGGCCGCCGGACCTTTCCCTGGCAGTCGCCCGGTTCATCGCGTCGCTGTGTTCCATGCATCTCGCACCGCCCCGGAAACTGAGGGTCGGTGCCCTTCTCCTGTATCCGTCATCGGCGCCGTCGTCGTTCCCGCAGGAGCGTTGTCAGTGCCGGCCCACCACGGGGGACCAAGTGACAAGTAGTGACATCAGCCGGCCGGACCGGCTCCACCACAGAGGTGTCGGCGGCAGACGACGCCTCGCTGCCGCGCTCGCGGCGGTCGCGATCGCCGCTCCGAGCATTCTCGCCGCGTCGCCGGCCGCCGCCGAGGACGTGACGACCGCCGACCGCCGGACGGCTGTCACGTTGCTGCGGTCCGGCGGCCCGAACGTCGTCAGGGCCGCCGAGGCCGCTCTCCTGGGTTCTCCGGAACAGCTCAGCCAGTTCCTCGAATCCGGGCAGGTCGAGGCGAAGCAGTTCGACGACCGTGAGCGCCTCGAGCAGATGATGGCCGGGGGTGGTCCGGCGATCCGCCAGGCCGGCGCGGCGGCGATCGCCGCCGGGCCGGCGCAGGTGCAGGCGTTCCTGGAGAACGGCTGGCAGGCCCCGCTCGGCTCTGACCTGCGAATCCGTGCGAATCAGATCATTGCCGAGGGCGGGCCGAACGTGCAGGCCGCCGGTCAGGCGGCCCTGGACGGTACGGACGCGGACGTAGCCGACTTCCTGCTCCACGGGCAGCACCAGGCCCGCACCAACGACGACCGGATCCGGGCGAACCAGCTCAAGGCCCAGGGCGGGCCGGCGATGCAGGCGGCCGCGGAGGCCGCTCTCAACGGGACGCCCGAGGATCTGATGGAGTTCCTCGTCGCCGGTCAACACGTCGCCCGCGCCCGCGACCAGGAAATCGCGTCGGTCTCGGAGCAGGCCGAACTGGCCAAGGAGGCGGGCGAACTGGCCGCCCGCGAGACGCGGCAGGCCATCGACGCGTCGGACCAGGCGGTCGAATCCGCCAGGCTGGCCAAGGAGGCCGCGGAGCGTGCCGCCGCCGAGACCGCGGCGGCGGGACAGGCCGCCGACAAGGCGACCAGGGCCGCGGGGCGCGCGGCTGACGCCGCGAAGCGGGCGGCGCAGGCGGCACAGCAGGCCATCAGCGCGGCGAACGCGGCGAACGCCGCGGCGCGGGTCGCCGCGAACGCGGCATCGAGAGCGGCGACGGCCGCAACCCGGGCCCGTCACGCTGCCGCCGACGCGTACCGGCAGGCCTCGGCGGCAGCGCTGGACGCCGGTAAGGCCCAGGCCGCCCGCGACGCCGCGGCGAACGCCCGCGCGGTCGCCGCCGCCGCCCGCCAGTCCGCGCAGGCGGCCGACGCGGCCGGCAAGGCGTCCGAGGCTGCCGGGACGGCGGCCGACGCGGCGAAGAGCGCGACGAGCAACGCGGACCGGGCCGCCGCTGCCGCGGAGACCGCCAGCCAGCAGGCGGGAGTCTCGGCGGCGGAGGCGCAGCGGGCCCGTGACGCCGCTGCGCTGGCCCGCAGCCGCGCCCGGGAGGCCAGCCGTGCCGCTGCCGCTGCCCAGACCTATTCGAGGCAGGCGGCGCAGGCTGCCTACGACGCCCGCAACGCTGCCAACCAGGCAGCCGACCACGCCGAGGCGGCCGCCGCGGCCGCGGAGGACGCCGCCGCCCATGCCGGTGACGCGGCCCAGGCGGCGGAGAAGTCCAAGCAGCACGCCGACGCGGCTCTCGCCGCGGCGAACCTGGCCGTGACCGCGGCGAACCAGGCCGACTCCATCGAGAAGGCGGCCCGGGTCGCCGACGCGGAGCGCCTCCAGCTGCAGACCGCGCAGAAGTTGCAGGCGGCGGGCGAGGCCAAGGTCGCGGAGCAGGAATACCTGGCGAAGCTGAAGTGGGACACGGAGGAGCAGGTCCGCCTCGACGCCCAGGCTCAGCAGTGGCTGACGGAGGCCCGCGCGTCGGGCGCCTCCACCGAGACGGTGGTCAGCAACGGTCGCCGGGTTGCGGCCTGGCTGGTCAAGGCCGGCGGCCCGTGGTCGCAGAGCGCGGCTGAGGAGGCCCTGGCGGGGACCGACGAGGACGTCCGCCAGTACGTGCTCGCGGGGCTGGAGATCGCCGGCGAGCAGGACGACCGGTTCCGGGTCATGTACCTGTCGGCAACCTCGACCAAGGCTGCCTTCAAGGAGGCCGCGCAGGCTGCCCTGGACGGGACGCACGAGGACGTCGTCGAGTTCCTCCAGACCCGGTACTACGAGGGCAAGGACGCGGACGACCAGATCCTGATCAACCAGCTGATCGCCACCGGCGGGCCTGCCATGAAGAAGGCGGGGCAGGCCGCCCTCGACGGCACCTACGAGGACCGGCAGGAGTTCCTCTCGACGGGCCAGTACGTCGCGGCGGAGACGGACAACCGCATCAAGGTCAACCAGATCATGATGACCGGCGGTCCCGAGGTGAAGGCGGCGGGTGAGGTCGCCCTGGCCGGTCCGTCGTCGTATCTCGTCCACTTCCTGAAGGTCGTCCGCTACCAGGCCGCGCAGCGGGACTACGAGACCGCGGTCCATGTCGCCACCGTCCAGCAGTACGTGTCGGACGCGGCGGCGTATGCCGCCGGTGCCCTGCGGGACGCTCAGAAGGCCGCGGAGGCGGCGGCCCTGGCGCGCGACGCGGCGGAGGAGGCTGCCCAGTACGCGCTCGACGCGCAGGCTTCGGCGAGCCAGGCGGCGGACTACGCGGCCCAGGCGGACGCGGCAGCCGATCAGGCCGAACAGTCGGCCATCAGCGCGGCGAACTCGGCGCAGACCGCGGCGGCGGCGGCCGCCAGTGCGAACCGCGCCGCCCAGGATGCCCAGGAGTCGGCGAACCGGGCCACCGATTCGAGCCGCAGCGCCGCGTACTACGCGGCCAACGCCGCCCAGTCGGCCCAGGCTGCCCGGGTGTCCGCACTCGAAGCCGGCAAGAGCGCGGCCGAAGCGGCCGTCCTCGCCGTCGAGGCGGTGGGCGAGTACATCCAGCTGATGCAGGCCGAGTTGGAGGCCTCGAAGGCACCGTGGTGGACCAAGCTGCAGAGCGACGGAGCCAACAGCACGACGCCGTTCCAGCTGGGTGTCCAGTGGCTGACCGGAACGGGGCCCCGCGAGCAGTTCTTCTTCGACGGCGATCCGATGACGGAACTGATGAAGCAGCACGAGCATCTCCAGGGGGCGCGGGAGAGCATCATCGCCAGCCTTCGTGCGGGCGGCGCCGGTGACGGCGACGGCGACGGTATCGGTAACTGGGACTACGGCCTGGGCGGGACCGACGGCGTCCAGAAGTACCTCCGTGACTACTCGACGTTGCTGACGCTCGGCCAGACGGGCAACCTGGCGGTCACCTACATCGGTTCCTACCGGCTGGAGTTCTACGTCACCGACATCGACCGCGAGGCGGGCACGGCCAAGGTCCAGTTCTTCCTGCAGAACGACTCCTCGATCGAGTCGGCCACGCACCCCCCGGTCGTCGGCTACACCGACTGGTGGCACCGCTACATCGGCAACCCCCTCAACAACATCGTCAACTCGAATGGTGGGCCGATGTCCACCACCACGCAGAACATCAAGTGGACCGAGACGATCAATTTCTAGGGCTGCTTGACCGGGGCCGGCTGCTGCGACACTGGTGCAGTGGCCGGTTCTGGTCGGCGGGTAAGCCCTCCGTCCCGGCGACCGGTGCCGAACCACCGCCGGGCGATGACTGTCCATACCGGAAACAAGGGCCGCTCGCGTCGTCGGGCGGTGACCACTGTAGTGAGAGAGGCAAGTGTGAAGATTTCGAAGAAGATCCTGGCCGCTGGTGTGGGTGTCACGAGCATCCTCGCCATCGGCGTCGTGGGCTCCGCCGGCGCCCTGGCCGCCGAGGTCACCGAGCCTCCCTCGATCGAGGAGGACTACAGCTACCCGGGCGCCGCCGCCATCCTTGCTGAAAAGGGCATCAAGCTGATCAAGGGCTCGGGCACGATCATGCTGGCCGACTGCCCCACGGCGGTCACCAACGAGCTCATCTGGGTGAACACCCTCAGCGGGTACATCTGCTTCAAGGCGACGTCCAACGTCGGCTGGCTGACGATGGAGATCGAGGAGGTCTACTCGATCCGGGGCGACATGAACAACGGCAGCGCCAAGATCACCGTTGACGGAGAGTCCGAGACCGTGCAGCTGGTCAAGGGCGCGTGGCGCGGCGTCGGCGTCGGCGAGGATGAGACCAAGGGGCTCGCCACGCTGCTCGAGATCCGGCTGACCGCCTAGCCGTGCCGGCGACGCCTCGGCCGTCGCTGTGACCGACGAGGCGCGTGACGATCCCGCCGCTGTACCCGGGACCGCTGGTCCTCGGATCGGCGGCGGGATCGCCGCCGCGCGGTCCGGCCGCACATGTCGTCACCCCGGGCCGCAACCGGAGGCACCTGGGCGCCCGGGGCGCCCCGGGGCGCGGCGCGGGTAGGGTCAGCGTGGTGTCCCGCCCTCCCGTCGACCTGGTGCCCGCCGGGGAGACCGCCGAGCCGCTGACCCACAACCCGTTCAACACCGTCACCGGCGGCATCTGGCGGGCGCGGCTGGGCGGCCGGCCGGCGGTGCTCAAGCTGATCACGCCGCCCGGTCGGGACGGCCCCGCGCACTGGGTCGGCGGCGCCGAGCCCGGGCACTGGAACTACTGGCGGCGCGAGGTCGAGGCGTACCGCAGCGGCCTGGCCGCCCGGGCGTACGCCGCCGCCGGGCTGGCCGCCCCCGAACTCCTGGCGGTCGACGAGCGGCCGGACGGTTCGGTCGCGCTGTGGCTGGCGGATGTGGCCGGGCGGCCGGGCACATCCGGCGCGGCGGCCGACCTCGGCGACGTCGCGTACCGGCTGGGCGTCGGGCACGCCGCCTGGCTGGGGCGTCCGCCCGGGTACGCCTGGCTGGCCCGCGACTGGCTGCGCGACTACACGCTGACCCGGCCCGTGACCCCGCCCGCCCCCTGGGACCATCCGGTGGCGGCCGCCGCGTGGCCGGCGCCGCTGCGCGGGGCGCTGCGCGCGCTCTGGGAGTGCCGGCACCAACTGCTCGCCGCCGTCGACCGGCTGCCGCAAACCCTGTGCCACCACGACTGCTGGCCGATGAACCTGATGTTCGCCGACGCCGGCCCGGTGCTGCTGGACTGGGCCTTCGTCGGCCCCGGCCCGATCGGCGAGGACGCCGCGAACCTCGTGCTGGACACCTTCCTCGACGGCCTGGTCGACGTCGCCGGGATCGACGACGTGGCCGCCGCGGTCGTCGACCGGTACGTCGACGGGCTGCGCGGGGCCGTCGACCCGGACACCGTCGTCCGCGCGGTCCGGCTCACCGGGGCGGCGAAGTACTTCTGGCTGGCCCCGCTGATGCTCGACCGGATCGGCGGCGGCACCCGGCAGAGCTACGACCCGCGCGGCGAGGCCGAGATGTTCGCCGGCCGCCGGCCCGTACTGGAACTGCTCGCCCGCTGGACGGGCGCCTGCTTCGGCTGATCGTCTGCGCCGCGGACGCCGGCCGGCGGTCGTCAGATGTCGATGTTGAACTTGCGGAGGACCGAGGGGGCGACCAGGCCGACGGCGGCCAGCACGGCGACCGCGGTCATGGCGGCACGCAGCACCACCACCTCGGCCTTGCTCCCGGTACGCAGGGCGATCTTGTTCGGCAGGCCGATCATCATCCACATCCGGCGCTTGATCGGGATCGGCCACAGGATCGGCACCCCGGCCCGGGTGATCATGTCGCCGAGGATGTGCACGAAGCAGCCCACGCCCACGGCCAGCCCGATCATCGGGTAGCCCCGGTCGCCGGGGAGGTTGGCGAAGGTGTACCACGCGGCGGCGGCCGAGGCCAGGGTGACGATCACCCAGCCGGCCCGTTCCGCCCAACGGTCGAACAGCCCGCGCAGCGCCAGCCCGATCATGAAGAACAGGATGCTGACCACCGCCCACTTGCCGTACGCGGCGCAGAGCGCGGTGGTGCCCCAGCCCACCAGCGCGGTGAAGGGGATCGTGTGGGTCAGGGTGCGGTGGCCGTTGTTGCGCTTCGGGTCCTTGCTGAGTTTGGTCGCGTAGTAGACGCCGAGCGAGATCTTCTCCATCACCTCGGCGAGGAACAGGCTGAACACGCCGAAGGTGCGGGCCACCGTGGCGCCGCCCTGGTTGCGGGTCACCTTGCCGGACAGGTCGAGGTCGGGAAAGAGCGCCCCGCCGGCGCAGACCGCCGTGCCGACCGCCACCGCCAGCGGCGTCTGATGGTAGTCGGCGAACTGGTCGAGCGCCCAGGAGCCGGCCAGCCACACCGCCGCGCCGGACAGCGCGTGGGACGGTCCCATCATGACGCCTCGCCCTCCCCAGGGTTCTTGATCGACAAACTACGCCACTCTCGCAGAGCGACCGCCCCGGGGGCAATCACCCGGACGGTCCACTGGGGATGATGTCGCCGACACGCCGGCCACGGCGGGCCCCACCCGGCCCCGTCCCGGTTGCTGTCCGTCGGCTGATCGACTCCATGTCGGCGACATGGTGGTGTCCGAGCCACGGGATCCCGCCATGTCGGCGACATGGAGTGGATCACCCGTTCGGTGGCGCGAAGGCCATGCTCCGGATGCCGGCGCCGCGCCCGGGACCGGTTCCCACCGCCTCGACAACCAGCCGCGACGCCGCCGTTGCCGGCGTGTAAAGCGCTACCGGCGGGCCCGCCGCGCCCGCAGCACCTCGGCGACCGACCACGCCTGGAAGGGGCAGCCGGTCGCGGCGTGCGGAGGCTCCCCCTCCGCCGTCTCGCTGACCGAGCCCAGGCCGTGTTCGGTCAGGTGGGCGTCGACCCCGACGAGGAACCCGTCCACCGGCAGCTTCGCCCGCCGCGCCGCGTCCACCCACGGCCCGAGCAGCCAGGGCCACACGGTGCCCTGGTGGTACGCGCCGTCGCGTTCGGCCGGCCCACCCCGGTGCCGCCCCACGTAGCCGGGCGAGTCGGGGGAGAGGCTGCGCGGCCCGAGCGGGGTGAGCAGGCCCGCGGCCACCCGGCGCAGGGTCGGCTCGTCCGGCTCCACCGGGGCGTACGGCAGCGACCAGGCCAGCAGCTGGTTCGGCCGCAGCGAGTCGTCGTCGTGGACCGGGGCGCCGCCCAGCGGGTACGCCGGCGCGGGCGCGTCCACCACGTCGTGCAGCCAGCCGGCCGGGGCCGGGTACCGGTCTTGGAACGACGCGGCGGCCCGGGCGTGCAGCCGCCGCAGCTCCGCGGCGTCCCCGCCCACCCGCTCGGCCAGCTCGGCGAGGCCGGCCAGCCCGTTGACCCACAGGGCGTTGACCTCCACCGGCTTTCCGGTGCGCGGCGTGACCGGCACCCCGTACACCCGGGCGTCCATCCAGGTCAGCGCCGTCCCCGGGGTGCCGCCCTGGGTGATCAGGCCGTCGGCCGGGTCGACCACGATGCCGTACCGGGTGCCGGCGAGGTGCGCGTCGACCACCCCGCGCAGCTCCGGCAGCAGCTCGTCGCCGAGGTCGGTGTCCCCGGTGACGGCGACGTGCCGGGCGACCGCGTGCAGGAACCACAGCGTCGCGTCGACGGTGTTGTACTCCACCCGCCCCGTGTCGGCGGTGTTCGACAGCATCCCCTCCGACAGCGTCGCCGCGTACGCCCGCAGCAGCTCCCGGCCCTCGTCGGCCCGGCCGGTGCAGAGGAACAGCCCCTCGTACGAGGTCATGGTGTCCCGGGACCAGGCGCCGAACCACGGGTAGCCGGCGACGACGTCCGGGCCGGTGGCGGTGCGCACCACGAACGCGTCGGCGGCCAGGGTCAGGGTCGCCTCGGTCGCGTCGGCCGGCCGGGCGGCGGCCACCACCCGGCGGTTGCGCCGCCGGGCCGCCTCGACGATCTCCGTCGCCGGCGCCGGCTCGGCGGTCAGGTCGTCGGCCCAGGCGAGGACCGACACGGTGTCGCCGGGGCGCTCCAGGGCACCGGAGAACCGCCCGGCGTGCCAGAGGTCCTCCTCCGGGGGCAGCCCGCGGGCGGCCTCCTCGCGGTGGTGCACCCCGAGCCACCACTGCCCCGCCGGCGTCCAGCCGGGCCCGGCCAGGCGGAACGCGCCGTCGACCACCGCGCCGCCGGCCACCGGCTCGACCCGCGGCGCCGGGCCGTCCGCGCGCCGCTCCCCGTGGGCGTCCCGCCACGTGCAGGCCGCCGACAGGTCCAGCGTCACCGGGCCGCCGGACACCAGCCGGTGCACCACCGCCACGCAGGACCGGCCGTACGCCATGGCCAGCTCGCGTTCGATCACCACGTCGCCGATCCGCCACCGCCAGCGGGGCAGCCCGTCGGTCAGGTCGAAGCGTTCGAGCAGCTCGAAGCCGCGCGGGTCGACCGCGCCGGAGGACCACTCGTGCGCGCCGAGGCGTACCCGCGCCCCGGAGGGAAGGCCGACCGCCGGGTCCAGGCTGACCAGTCCCACCTTCCGGGACGCCGGCGTCGCGCCGGCGACCACCAGCAGCCCGTGGTACCGCCGGGTGCGCAGCCCGCTGACGGTGCCCATGGCGTAGCCGCCCCGGCCGTCCGGGACCAGCCACTCCCTGGCCGCCCCGGCCGGCAGCTCTCCGCACACCTGGGAACCGAACCGCATTTCGATCAACTTTCCTCCAGCGGCGGCGCGGTGTGACGCGCCACGACGAGAATGGCCCGTGTGGTGAAGTACCCGGGCGGCGTCGAAGATGGGCACGTGATCACGGACGTGCCGACCCCTTCCGCGCCCGCGCCCGACGCCGAGCGGCTCCGGCTGGCCCAGGCCGACGCCGGCGAGCAGGACTGGCGGGCATGGGGTCCCTACCTCTCGGAACGGGCATGGGGGACGGTACGGGAGGACTACAGCGAACACGGTACGGCCTGGGACTACTTTCCCCACGACCACGCGCGGTCCCGAGCGTACCGGTGGAACGAGGACGGCATGGCGGGCGTCTGCGACGACCGGCAGACGTTCTGCCTCGCCCTCGCCCTGTGGAACGGGCGCGACCCGATCCTCAAGGAGCGGATGTTCGGCCTCGGCGGCGACGGCGGCAACCACGGCGAGGACGTCAAGGAGTACTGGTGGTACCTGGACTCCACGCCCACCCACTCCTGGATGCGCTGGCGCTACCACTACCCGCAGGCCGCCTTCCCGTACGACGAGTTGGTCGCCGTCAACGCGCTGCGCGGCCGCGACGACACCGAGTACGAGCTGGTCGACACCGGCATCTTCGACGACGACCGGTACTGGGCGGTGACCGTCGACTACGCCAAGGCGTCCCCGACGGACATGTGCGTCGTCGTGACGGTGGCCAACCGGGGGGACACCGCCGAGCGGCTGCACGTGCTGCCCACGCTGTGGTTCCGCAACACCTGGGCGTGGGGGCTGCCCGGCGGGGACCGGGTGCCCCGGATCGTCGGCTCGCCCGCCGGCTCCGGCGTCGGGGCCCGGCTGCTCGGCGAACACTGGGTGCTCGGCCAGATCCTGTTGGAGGGCGACGGCGACCCGGTCCCGCTGCTGTGCGACAACGACACCAACGCCGAGCGGCTGTGGGGGCTGCCGGGCCGCTCGCCGTACCCGAAGGACGGGATCAACGACCACGTCGTGAACGGCGCCGCCACGGTCAACCCGGACCGGGAGGGCACCAAGGGCGCCCTGCACTACGTGCTCGACGTGCCGGCGGGCGGGCAGCGGCAGATCCGGCTGCGGCTGACCCGTACCGCCCCGCCGCCCGGCGGGACCACGCCCCCGCCGGCCGACCTGGGCGCCGGCTTCGACGCGGTGGTCTGGGCGCGCCGGGCCGAGGCGAACCGGTTCTTCGACGGGGTCGTCCCGGCCGCCGCCACCGCCGACGAGGCGCTCGTCGCCCGGCAGGCCATCGCCGGGCTGATGTGGGGCAAGCAGTTCTACCACTTCGACGTCAAGCGGTGGCTGGAGGGCGACCCCGGCTCGGCGCCGCCGCCGGCCGGCCGCCGGCACGGGCGCAACAGCGCCTGGTGCCACATGAACAGCTTCGACGTGATCTCGATGCCCGACCCGTGGGAGTACCCCTGGTACGCGGCCTGGGACCTGGCCTTCCACTGCGTCAGCATCGCCCGGGTCGATCCCGGCTTCGCCAAGTCGCAGCTGCTGCTCCTGCTCCGCGAGTGGTACCTGCACCCCAACGGGCAGATCCCGGCGTACGAGTGGGCGTTCGGGGACGTGAACCCGCCGGTGCACGCCTGGGCGGCGTTGAGGGTGTTCGAGATCGACGGCTCCCGCGACCACGACTTCCTCGCCCGGGTCATGCACAAACTGATGATCAACTTCACCTGGTGGGTCAACCGGAAGGACGTCAACGGCAACAACCTCTTCGAGGGCGGCTTCCTCGGGCTGGACAACGTCGGCCCGTTCGACCGGTCGGCCGCCCTGCCGGTGGCCGGGGTCCTGGAACAGTCCGACGGCACCGGCTGGATGGCCATGTACGCGCTGAACCTGCTCGACATCGCCATCGTGCTCGCCGAGCGGGACCCCGCCTGGGCGGACACCGCCACGAAGTTCTTCGAGCACTTCGCGTACATCGCCGCCGCCGCGTACTCGCAGGGGCTGTGGGACGACGAGGACGCCTTCTTCTACGACGTGCTGCGGCTCACCGACGGCACCATGGTGCCGCTGAAGGTGCGCTCGGTGGTCGGGCTGCTGCCGCTGGCGGCCACCACCCGGCTCACCGCCCGGACCCTGCACCGGCTGCCCGAGCTGGGCGCGCGGGTGCGCTGGTTCCTCGCCAACCGCCCCGAGTACGCCGACGTGATCGGCGCCCGCCGGATCGGCCCGGACGGCCGCCAGCAGCGGCTGCTGTCCATGGTCGGCCCCGAGCAGGTGGTCAGGCTGCTGGCCCGGATGCTCGACGCCGACGAGTTCCTGTCCGAGTACGGCCTGCGTACCCTCAGCCGCGCCCACCTGGACAAGCCGTTCACCGTGACCCTCGGCGGGCAGGAGTTCGGGGTCGGCTACGAGCCGGCCGAGTCGACCAGCGGCCTGTTCGGCGGCAACTCCAACTGGCGCGGCCCGATCTGGATGCCCACCAACTTCCTGCTGATCGGCGCGCTGCGCGACTACGCCGCGTTCTTCGGCGACGACCTCCAGGTCGAGTACCCGACCCGGTCCGGGGTGAAGCGCAGCCTCGACGAGATCGCCGACGACCTGTCCGCCCGGCTGATCGCGCTGTTCACCCGGGACGGCTGGGGGCGGCGGCCCATCTACGGCGCCTGCCAGCTGTTCCAGACCCACCCCGACTGGCGGGATCTGATCGCCTTCCCGGAGTACTTCCACGGCGACAACGGCGCGGGGCTGGGGGCGTGGCACCAGACCGGCTGGACGGCGCTGGTCGCCGACCTGATCCTCACCCTGCGCCGCTGACCGCGCGAGCCGGTACGCCTCGTGAGCTCTCTCCACGCCGCGTGGTGTCGACAGAGCCCTCTCTTCGTGCGCTTTCGACGAAATTGGGGCTATGATCGCTGCCTGAACAGAGGGGATGTCACAGCGTGCTGATCCGGTTCGAGGCCGCGAACTTCCGTTCGATACTCGACCCCGTCGAGTTGTCGATGGTCGCTGTCGACCGCGATCGGGTCGAGGCGCGACCGGTGCCCAACCTCGGGGAGAGCCTGCTGCCCGTGGCGGCCATCTATGGCCCGAACGCCTCGGGCAAGTCGAACGTCCTCACCGCCCTGACGTGGTTGCGCAACGCGGTCGAGGACTCCCTGCGCTTCTGGGACGACGGCATCCCCGTCGAGCCGTTCGCGTTCACCGGCGGGCGGGGCCGTCCGTCGGAGTTCACGGTCGAGTCCGTCGTCGCGGGTGTCCGATTCGAGTACGTCGTCGAACTCGACGAGTCGGCGGTCCACTACGAGGGCCTGTTCCACTACCCGGAGAAGAAGCGCCGGCGGGTCTTCGAGCGCGAGGGCGGCAGCCTGACGCTTCAGCGGGGCCTCGGCAGCTTGTCCGGCACGCGTGAGCTCCTCACCGACCGCTCGCTTGCGCTGTCCATCGCCCGGCGCTTCGACGAACCCCTGGTTTCGGGGTTCGTCAACGGCCTGCTCGGCATTCAGCCGCTCGGACAATCGCCAGACCACCACCGTGTGGCCGGACCGGTGTCCCAGGCGCGGATTCTCGCCTCGTTTTTCCGCGCACCACCCACCGCCAGTTCCACACTCCGCTGGTTCGAGCAATATGTCGAGGCCGAGCAGTCAGCGTCGCCGGGTATCGGGCACTCAGACGGGCCGTTCGAGGCGGAGCGTGCGCAGGCGCTGGCGCTGCTGAGGATGGCGGACCTCGGCATCGACGACGTGGTGATCGATGAACAGAAGCGGTTGCGGTTGGTCCACCGGACTGCCGGGGAGCGGGTTCCCTTCGACCTCGCCGCGGAGTCCGAGGGCACGCGTACGTGGTTCCGCCTGATCGGCCCGGTGCTCGCCGCGCTCAGGGCGGGCTCGTTGCTGCTCTTCGACGAGTTGGACGCGAGCCTGCACCCGACCCTGTCCATGCAGCTCATCCGGCTGTTCCACGATCCGGCCACCAACCCGAACGGCGCGCAGTTGGTCTTCACCTCGCACGACACGAGCCTGCTCAACCATCTGAACCGGGACGAGGTCTGGCTCACCGAGAAGACGGCGGACGGCGCCACCCGACTCGGCGCTCTGGCCGAGTTCGCGGGAGAGCGGGTCAGACGCTCGCAGAACCTCGAGAAGGCGTATCTGCACGGACGCTTCGGTGCGCTCCCCGACATCGACCGGACGGAAATGCTCCGCGCGCTCGGACTGATCGGCTGACCGCCGTGGCGCCGAGACGGACCAAGGCGAAGGACCTCAGGCGGCGGACCGCCAGCCGGCCGGAGCGCAGGACCATCGTCGTGTTCTGCGAGGGTGAGGCGTCGGAACCCGACTACATCAACGCCCTCAAACGACTGCCCCACGTGCGCGGCAACACCGCCATCGACATCGAGGTCGATCCGAACCAGGGAGTGCCGCTCACCCTCGTGCGGCGCGCCATCGAACGGAGCAGGGACGACGAGATCGACGAGTGCTGGTGCGTGTTCGACGTCGAGTGGCCGAAACACCATCCGAACCTCGATCAGGCCATCCAACTGGCGGCCGACCACGGGATCCGCCTCGCCATCTCGAACCCCTGCTTCGAGCTGTGGCTCATTCTCCACTTCGAGGATCGGACGGCCTTCCTGGACACAGCCGCAGCCGAGCGCATGAGCCGCAAGCTCGATGGCCGGGATGGCAAGCGCATCGACGCGGAGCGGTACATGCCGCACCGGAAGATGGCAGCTGGGCGTGCGGCCCGGCTGGCCGGACGCCACGAGCGGGACGGGAGCCGCTTCCCGGACGACAACCCCTCGTCCGGCATGTACGAGCTGCTGGCTGCTGTGGAGCCGGAAGGGCGTTGAGTCGCCGACCTCATCCTCACCCGCGCCGCCTGTCTCCCTGCCGTTGCGGACGGCCTCCGCGTTAACCTGAGCGCCCTCCCGACGCGTTCACCAGTCGGGAGGTACACATTTCCATGCGACGACCCCAGGAACCGGCGCCACCGGACGGCTTCGCCGAGTTCGTCGCGGCGCGTTCCGACGCGCTGCTGCGTTCCGCCTGGCTGCTCACCGGAGACGCCGGGCGGGCCGAGGATCTGCTGCAGACGGTCCTGGCCGTCGCCTGGCGCCGCTGGGCCACGATCGTTGCCGGCGGGCATCCCGAGGCGTACGTGCGCAAGGCGCTGTTCACCACGTACGTGTCGTGGTGGCGGCGCCGCTGGCGCGGCGAGATCCCCGGTTCGCGGCCCGAGGAGCCCGAGCACGGCGACGTGGCCGGCGAGTCCGCCAACCGGGACGCGGTGCGCCGCGCCCTGGCTGGGCTCAGCCGGCAGCAGCGGGCTGTCGTGGTGCTCCGCTACGTGGAGGACCTGTCCGTGGACCGGACGGCGGAACTGCTCGGCTGCTCGCACAACACGGTCAAGGTGCAGGCCTCCCGTGCCCTGCGGGCCCTGCGTACCGATCCGAACCTTGAGCTGTTCGCCGCCTGGAGGTCGTGACATGAGGCACGAGGACGAGGACGTCAGGTCCCTGCTGACGAACGCGGTTCCCCCGCTGGCGCCGCCCCCGGGCCGGCTGGGCGCGGTGGCGCGGCGGGTCCGGCGGCACCGGCGGCGCGTGGTCGGCGGCAGCGCGCTCGCCGTGGCGCTGGCCGTGGGGCTGGGCGTCGGCGGTGTGCAGGCGTTCACCGGCGGGGCGGGGACCCCGACGCCCCCGGTGGCGACCCGCCCCACCGTCGAGGAACCCCGTTGTCCGGCCGGCACCTGGGAGTTCCCGGACCTGGCATCGGCCCGGTACGGCGGCGGCGAGCCGCTGGCGCCCGAGGGCGCCGTGGAGATCACGGCGTGCGAGGTGCCCGCGGCGAACCCGCCGCGGGCCGGGCTGAGCGCTCCCCGCGTCCTTACCGCCGGGGTCGGGGACGTCGTCCGGATCCTCAACTCCATGCCGCCGTACCAGACCAGCCCGGGCTCCCGGTCGCCTGAGCACTCCGGCGACGCCCAGCAACTCCGCTGCACCCTCGTGGCCCGCGACCACGAGCTCGCCTTCGTCCTGCGCTACCCCGATCGGGAGCCGGTCACCGTCTACACCAATGCCAACTGCCGGGTGGCCGTCAGCGACGGGCGTGGACGCGGGCTCGACTTCACCCTGGTCACCACCTTCTTCGATCGGTACCGGGCGCAGCTCGCCGCCGTGACGCCACCGGACACGATCCCCACCCCGGCCTGCGCGCCGAGCATTCCGGCCAGCCGGCTCCGCCTGACCCCCGACCGGAGCGGCCTGGACGACCGGATTTCGGTCGACAACCCGGACCGGCGCCCGCAACTGCCGACCCGGCTGGTCGCGGTGACGGCCTGCCGGTACGTGGTCAGCGACGATCTTGCCCGGCTGACCGGGCAGCGCAGTGACCGGGAGGATGCCGAAGCGCTCCGCCCGACCGTCAACGCCGCCTTCGACCGGGCGAAGACCACCACCTGCGGTGGTTATCCCGGTTACCGGCCGCCGAAGGCGCTCGACACCCTGCTCGTGGCGGACGCCACGGGTGCCACCGCCGAGTTCTGGCTGCGCCGGTCGCCCTGCCAGGCTCTGCTCAGGGGAAAGAGCAGCGGCGTCAAACCCAGCGAAGCCCTGGTGGCCGCGATCGACGGGCTGCTCGGGCCGCTCAACGAGAGGTGAACGGCCCACCGGGGTCCCGGCGTTGTGATCGAGTCCATGGCGGCGACATGGCGGTGTCCGAGCCGCGCGGATGCCCCCATGTCGGCGACACGGGGCCCGGCCGAAACCGGCGTGCCGCTGATCAGCCGTTGGCAGTACCGTGTCCCGGGTTACCGGGGAGGAAGCCGATGGAGCAGGTCACGGGGCGGCGCCGCGACGCCGAGGTGCTGGTGTTCGACGCCGACGACACGCTGTGGGAGAACAACGTCCTCTTCGAGCGGGTGATCGACGACTTCCTGGACTGGCTGGACCACCCGACGCTGGACCGCGCCGAGATCCGCGCGATCCTCGACGACGTCGAGCGGGCCAACGCCGTCGTCCACGGGTACGGCAGCAAGGTCTTCCTGCGCAGCCTGGGGGAGTGCCTGGAGCGGCTGCGCGAGCGCCCGGCCACCGACGCGGAGCGCCGGGAGATCGACGCGCTGGCCGAGGCGCTGGTGGCGCACCGGGTCGAGCTGATGCCCGGGGTCGCCGCGACGCTCGACGCCCTCGCCGGGCGGTACCGCCTGCTGCTGTTGACCAAGGGCGACCGGGAGGAGCAGCAGCGCAAGCTCGACGCCTGCGGCCTGCTGCACCATTTCCACGCCGCCCACGTCGTCAGGGAGAAGGACGCCGAGACCTACCGGTGGCTGGCCCGGGAACACGGCTTCGATCCGGGAGTCGCGTGGATGATCGGCAACTCCCCGAAGTCGGACATCCTGCCGGCCCGGGCGGCGGGGATGCGCGCGGTGTTCATCCCGAACGAGAACACCTGGGTGCTGGAGCACGACGACCTGGACCCCACCGACACCGGCGTGCTTCGGCTGGCGGCCTTCCCGGATCTGCTCCGGCACTTCTGAGGCCGGAGGTCCCACCCGTCCCCGGTGGGTAACAGCGCCTGTGGGGCTGACCGTGTTACGGGGACATGCCGTTTTTCGGCATTGACATGAATCACCCCGCACCGGGCCCGGACGACCTTGTCCCACCTGCGCGGACGCGCCTAACCTGAGCCGGCGTTCGCGGCTCTTCGGGGTGAGCCGAAACGCACCGTGGTCCGGCGGCGGAGCACCGTGGAGCTGAGTGCAGGCGGGCCGGATCGTCGTGTCGGGCCCGGCGTGGGCGGTGTGCCACGCCCGCGCGTCCGAGGCGGCGAGTTTTTCCGCTGCCTCGCCGGACGGCTGGTGGGTCAGGGCCGGGGAGTTGCGGACCCGGCCCTGACCCGTGCCCGTACCCGGGGCGCGGGTCAGGTCACGTCGCCCCGGACGATGGCCACCGCGACCCGGCAGAACTCCTCCATGTCCGGCTCGAAGCCGGCGGCGATGTCGGGGTGCAACCCGGCCCTCGTCTCGTCCAGCAGCCGCTGGCAGACCTGCTCGACAGGCTCGCCCGCGTAGTCCGCCCGGACCCGGTCGGTGGCCGCCCGCAGCGCCGAGGTCAGCTGATCCTCCAACGGGCCGCGCAGCTTGCGCTGCACGGGGTCGAGCCCGCTCGGGTCGAGCGTGACGTGTGGCTCCGACATCGGCACTCCCTTCCTCGGCGTGCGGTACCCCACCGCGGGCGCCGGCCAAACCACGGCCGGTACGGCGGCCACCCGCACGCCGTACCGGCAGGGTGCTCGCGTCGGAGGTGCGGTGCCCCGGATGATCCTGCCGAAGCGGGCGAACGGCGGCGGACGGTTCGCGCCGATACCAGCCGTTCGGGCAGGCCGGGGTGGACCGGAGGCGTGTCGACGTCGACGGCGGCGCGTCAGGCGGCCGGCCCGGGCGCGAAGGCGCAGAACTCGTTGCCCTCCGGGTCGGCCAGCACCCACCACCGGATGTCGGCGTCGGGCTCGCGCAGCAGCGTCGCCCCGGCGGTGATCAGCCGGGTCGGGTCCGGCCCGGCCAGGTCCACGTCCCAGTGCATGCGGTGGACCGCAAGCCCGCGAACCTCTCCGGCGGGCAGCGGCAGCGGGTGGCGATGGGCCGGGCGATCGTCCGCCAGCCGAAGGCGTTCCTGATGGACGAGCCGCTGTCGAACCTGGACGCCAAGCTGCGCGTGCAGATGCGCACGGTCGTGTCCCGGCTGCAGAAGCAGCTCGGCACCACCACCGTCTACGTCACCCACGACCAGACCGAGGCGATGACCCTCGGCGACCGGGTGGTGATCATGCGGGGTGGCGCGGTGCAGCAGGTCGGCCCGCCGCAGGAGCTGTACGACCACCCGCACAACCTGTTCGTGGCCGGCTTCATCGGCTCCCCGTCGATGAACTTCCTGCCCGCGGCGGTGGAGGACGGCCGGCTGCGTACGTCGCTCGGCGCCGTGCCGGTGGGCGACCGGGTCCGGCGCCAGCTCTCCGGGGCCGACGCGCCCCGGGAGTTGATCCTCGGCATCCGCCCGGAACACTTCGAGGACGCGGAGCTGGTCGACGACGACACCCGCCGCCGGGGCATGGAGTTCGAGGCGCCGGTGGACATCGTCGAGTCGATGGGCTCGGACAAGTACGTGTACTTCGCCGTCGAGGGGGAGCGTCGGCGGGTCTGGTTCAACCTGGAGAAGATCCACCTGTTCGACCCGTCGACCGGGCGCAACCTGACGCTGCACGACGGGCGGGCGTCCGGCGCCCTGGCGGACTGACGTCCCGCGCTTGGGGACGTGGCGGCATCAGAGACACCGGACACCGCCATGTCCCCGACACGGCTCAGGAGACGTCGGCCCAGTCCACCGCCGGCGGCAGGCCGAGGAACCGGGCGTACGCCGTCAGGGCGTCCTCCGCCCGGGCCCGGGTGGACGCGTCGAGGGCGGCCAGCGGGCGCACGGACAGCTTCACCCGGGTCTTGCCGACGGACCGCTTCCAGGTGCCCACCACCCGCCCCGCCCGGACGACCGTGGGCTGGAAGACCCCGTTGCCGCCGGGGATGATGGCCTGCTTGTGCACCGGGTCGACCATCAGCGACCGGTCCTTGTACCCCAGCAGGTACTCGTCGAAGCCGGGCAGGGCGAGCACGTCGTCGAGCGGGGTGCGGGGCGCGTCCAGCAGGGCGGCGTCCAGGACCGCCTCCACCCCGTCCACGGAGACGGTGGCCAGGGCGTCGCCGGCCACGGCGATGCCCCGCTTGGCGTCGGTGGCGGTCAGGCCCGTCCAGCCGGCGAAGTCCTGCCGGGTGGTGGGGCCGTGGCTGCGGAAGTAGCGCAGCGCCAGGATGCCCAGCGCCTCGTCGCGGTCGGGGCGGTGCGGGTCCGGCACCCACTCGTCGAGCAGGGCGAACGTCTGCTCGGTGCCGACGTGCGGGGCGATGCAGGTGACGCCGCGCTGGGCGGCGTACCAGAGCAGGTGGTAGGCCCGCTGCCCGGCGGCGTCGACGCCGCCGGCGGTGAGCGCGGCCACGCACTCCGCGCGGGTCAGCCGCCCGCCGCCGGCCAGCGCCGCGCCGAGCACGTCGGCGGCCCGGTCGGCCTCGGCCTCGGTGAGGCCGAGCACGGCCCGCCGCCGCTCCGCCCCGGCGAGCGCGCGCACCCCGGTGACCTCCAGCATCCAGCGGGCGTCCCGGGACGGCACCAGGTGCACCGTGCCCCGCATCGGCCAGGTGCGCAGCGCCTCCCGCCGCTCCAGCGCCTCCTGCACGTCGGCCTGCGTCCACCCGGGCAGCCGCGCGCCGAGCGACCACAGCCCGCTCGCGGCGTCCTGCGCCTGCATCGCGCCGAACCACTCGACGACCCCGGCCACGCCCTCGGGACGGGCGGTGGGGTGCGGGCGCAGCAGCAGGCTGGTCATCCGCAGCGCGAGCGCCTCGGCGCCGGTGAGCCGTACGGGCAAGGCCGCCTCCCTCCGTGGGTCGGCGGCCAGCATAGGCGACCGGTCCGACACCCCACGGCGGAAAGCTGGCCCGGATACTCGGTGAGGGTGAACCGGCGATGGTCGTCGGGGGTGCACGGTCACGTCGATGGTGCTTCCGTCCGCGAAGCGCGGCGTGCAGACGGGATCGAGGTTGTCGTCCATCTCTCCTTCCACTACTCCTTGACCGGTGACGTCCCACGCGCTGCACCGCGCACTCACCGCGCCCGGCGACCCGCCGCTGTGCCCGCTGCCTGACGAGGTGGTCGCCCTGCTGGAGGCGTTGCACGCGCCGCCGCGCCTGGCCGCGCACCTGCGGGCGGTCCACGACGTGGCCGTGTGGCTCACGGACGCGGTGGCGGACCGGTTCCCGCAGCTCGGGATGGATCGCTCGGCGGTGCTCTTCGGCGCCGCCACCCACGACATCGGCAAGGTGCTGCACCCCGAGGAACTGTCCGGGCCCGGATCCGCCCACGAGCACGCCGGCCACGAACTGCTGCTCAGGTGCGGTGTCGACGAGTCGCTGGCCCGTTTCGCGCGTACCCACGCCTCCTGGCACCTGGCCGGTGCCGGCGTCGACGACCTACTGGTCAGCCTGGCCGACAAGGTCTGGAAGGGGAAGCGGGTCGCGGACCTGGAGCAGCTGGTCGTCGAGCGGCTGACCCGCGCGACCGGCCAGGAGCCGTGGCGCGCCTTCCTGGACCTCGACGACATCCTGGACCGACTCGCCGCCGACTCGGACCGCCGGCTCGCCTTTCAGGCAGCTCATCCCGTACGCGAGCGCGAAGGCGACGCCGGGAGGTGACCGAGGTCATCAGTGTCGGTTCCCCTGATCGCGCTTCGCCGGCCCCCGTCGCCGGCGGAGCGCGATCCCCCGTGTCAGGCCGACCGGCGCGGGGCGGCGGTCCCGACCGCTGGCGCCGGTCCGTTCAGCATGCCGTGCGCCGACGATTCAGAGCCCGTTGTG
This sequence comes from Micromonospora sp. B11E3, assembly GCF_039871625.1. Lineage (NCBI taxonomy): Bacteria > Bacillati > Actinomycetota > Actinomycetes > Micromonosporales > Micromonosporaceae > Micromonospora > Micromonospora sp. B11E3. The sequence continues at coordinate 60,469 of NZ_JBDPMC010000016.1, forward strand.
TCAGGAACTTGCGTAAATTTTGAGCCGGCGCCAGTGTGCGGGCCGGGTGTCAGCGCTTCCGGGGTTCCGGGACCCGCACCGAGGCCATTCCCGCCGCGGTGGCGGCCTGGATGCCCAGGTCCGCGTCCTCGAAGACGAGGCAGGACCGCGGCGGGACGCCGAGCAGCCGGGCGGCGAGCAGGAAGGCCTCCGGGTCGGGCTTGCCCCTGGCGTAGTCGCCGGCGCAGACCAGCACGTCGAACCTGTCGAGTAGGTCGAGGGCCTTCAGCGAGGCCGTGACGGACTCGCGGGTGCTGCCGGAGACCACGGCGAACGGGACGCGCCGGTGGGCGTCCTGGATGTGCCGCAGCACCCCGGGTACGGCGGTGAGGGTCGGCAGGAGTTGCTGGTAGAGCTCCTCCCGGCGCCGGGCGACGACGTCCACCGGCATGGCCAGGCCCTGCTGTTCGTTGAGGGTGACGACGATGTCGGCCACCGGCCGGCCGCCCCAGGCGTAGAACAGGTCCTCCGGGAAGTCGCAGCCCCACTCGCCGAGGGCCTGGCACCAGGCGGTGTAGTGCAGGGGCATGGAGTCGGCGATGGTGCCGTCGCAGTCGAAGAGGTAGGCCTGGAAGTCGCCGGGAGGCAGGGGCAGGATCACCGCAGCAGGGTACCGCCCGCCCGGGGCCGGCCACCTCGTCGTGTGACCGCCGCCGCCCTGGTCAGAGCCGGCGGGCGCACTCCGGCCGTTTGACGCGGCAAGTAACGGGTAGCGCCGGAGCTGACCCGAGCCGAGGAGGGGACGACTGATGGCTGGCCCGATCAAGGTCGCGGTGATCTACTACAGCGCGACCGGCATCACGTACCAGATGGCGCGGGCGGCGTGCGAGGCCGCCGGGGAGGCCGGCGCGGAGGTACGCCTGCGCAAGGTGCGTGAGCTGGCGCCGGACGAGGCGATCCGCTCCAACTCGGGGTGGCAGGCGCACCGCCTGGAGACGCAGAACGTCGAGGAGGCGCAGCCGGACGACCTGGCCTGGGCCGACGTGGTGATCTTCGGCTCGCCGACCCGGTACGGGATGATCGCCGCCCAGCTCAAGCAGTTCATCGACACCACCGGGCCGCTGTGGGCGCAGGGCGCGCTGGCGAACAAGGTCTACTCGGCGTTCTGTTCCATCGCGACCGCCCACGGCGGGCACGAGTCGACGCTGCTGTCGTTGTTCAACGTCTTCTACCACTGGGGCGGCGTCGTGGTGACCCCCGGCTACACGGACCCGAGTCAGTTCGTCGCCGGCAACCCGTACGGCGCCTCGCACACCAGCAACAACGGCGAGATCGCGCCGGACCATGTGGCGCTGTCCGCGACGGCGCTGACGGCGAGGCGGGCGGTGCAGATCGGCGCCGCGCTGAAGAAGGGACTGGCCGGGGGCTGACGGGGGACCGGCGCCCGGGCGGGGGCTCTCGACCCGCCCGGGCCGCCGGTCGTCGCATCCCTACCCCCGCTCGGCCGTTCCATGCGCCGTCCCGGCCGGCAGCCGGCCCGGCCCGACCCGGGGCGGCGCCGACAGCAGGTGCCCGAGCAGGTCGGCGAGGACCGCTAGGCCGTCGCGGCTGAGCACCGACTCCGGGTGGAACTGCACCCCGGCGAAGCCGGGCCCGCGCAGCGCGTGGACCGCCCGGTCCGCCGGGTCGCGGGACAGCTCCACCGGCCCGTACGGGGTGGGCACCCGGTCGGCGTCGGCCAGGGCCGTGAAGGTGGAGTAGAAGCCGACCCGCCGGGTCGCGCCGAACACGGTGACGTCCCGCTGCAACCCCTGGTACGGCGCCTCCCGGCGGTGCAGCGGCAGGCCGAGGAGCCCGCAGAGCAGTTGGTGGCCGAGGCAGACGGCCAGCGTGGGCCGGCCGCCGGCCAGCCGCTCGGCGAGCAGTTCGCGCAGCGCGGCCATCTTCGGCTGGTCCACCTCCCGGGGGTCGCCCGGGCCGGGGCCGGCCACCATCAGGTCGTACTGTCCGGCGTCGGGGGCGGGCGCGTGCCACGGGGTCACCTCGACGGTGAGCCCGAGGGCACGCAGTTGGTGGGCGAGCATGCCCGTGAACGTGTCCTCCCCGTCCACGACGAGCGCGCGGCGGCCGGCCAGCCCGGGCAGGACGGCCGTCCTCGGGGTCCGCTGGTCCAGCCAGAACCGGGCCAGGGGCGCGTTGCGGGCGGCCAGCGCGGCCCGTACCTCGGGGTCGTCGGCCAGCCGCGGGGCGGGCTCCGGGCCGGGGGCGGGGGCGTCGGGGCGCAGGCCGAGGGCGGCCAGCACGGCGGCGGCCTTGGCGTGGGTCTCGGCCACCTCGCCCTCGGGCGTGGAGTGGCGCACCAGGGTGGCGCCGACGGACACGCGCAGCTCGCCGGTGGGGGAGAGCTCGGCGGTGCGGATCAGGATCGGCGCGTCCAGCGTCTGCCGGCCGGCGTCGTCGCGGCCGAGCAGGGCCAGCACTCCGGCGTAGTAGCGCCGGCCGGTCGCCTCGTGCCGGGCGATGACGCGGCAGGCGTTCTCGATGGGGCTGCCGGTGACCGTGGGGGCGAACATGGTCTCGCGCAGCACGTCCCGCACGTCGAGGGAGCCGCGCCCGGCCAGCAGGTACTCGGTGTGGGCCAGGTGCGCCATCTCCTTGAGGTACGGGCCGACGACCTGCCCGCCGTGCTCGGCGACGGTGGCCATCATCTTCAGCTCCTCGTCGAGCACCATGTACAGCTCCTCGACCTCCTTGGGGTCGGCGAGGAACCGCAGCAGGGCGTCGCGGTCGGCCGTGCCGCCGTGGCGGAAGGTGCCGCTGATCGGGTTCATCATGACGAGGCCGTCGTCGACGCTGACGTGCCGCTCCGGGCTGGCCCCGACGAGGGTCCGCTGCCCGGTGTGCACCACGAACGTCCAGTACGCGCCGCGTTCGCGGGTCAACAGGCGGCGCAGCGCGGACAGGGCCGCGACCAGCGGCCGGCCCTGCACGGTGGCGCGCATGGTGCGGTGGATGACGAAGTTGGCGCCCTCGCCCCGGCCGATCTCCTCGGCGAGCACGCGGGCCACGGTGTCGGCGTACTCGGCGTCGCCGGTGTCGAACCCCGCGCCGGTGGTGACGACCGGGGTGGTCGGCAGGGCAGCGAGGGCGTCGGTCAGCGGGATCCGGGCGTGCCCGGTGATCTCCAGGCACTCCAGGGGGGTGCCGTCGTCGATGCAGGCGAACCCGCGTTCGGTGAGCTGCCGGTAGGGCACCAGCGCCAGCGTGCGCGGCCCGGGCGGCCCGTCGGGCAGCGGGACGTCGGCGAGCCGGTCGACCGCGCGTACGGTGCCGGTGAACAGGTCGAGGTGGTCGGCGCCCTCGCGGCGTACGAGCGCGAACGGGCCGGGGTCGACGCCTGCGCCGGCGGCGGCGAGCAGGTCGTGCGGGCTGGTCATCGGGTCTCCTGGTGGCTGGGCGGCACCCGTCGGGGGCGGCCCGGGGACCGGGGAGGACCGGCGACCGCCTCGTCGGGCGGCCGCGTGGGAAGCTACGCGCGGGGGCGGGCCGCCGGGTCGGCGGGCCACCAGCTGGACAGGTGCGCGGGCATGTCGTCAGCCTACGCGCCGGGGCCACACCCGGGCATCCGATCCCGCCGTACGGGACCGGTGCCGCCGTCCCGCGCGCCGCGGCGGACGCCGGGCCGGTTCCGCGCCCGACGGGTACGGTGATCGACGATGGACATCCTCGCGCTGGACCTGGGCACCTCCTCGGTGCGGGGCCTGGTGCTGGACGCGGACGCCGTGCCGCGTCCCGGCGCCCTGGCCCGCCGTAAGGTGCGCCTGACCGTGGCCGACCGCGCCGCCACCGTCGACGGCCCCACCTACCTGGGCCACCTCGTGGAGTGCCTGGACGAGCTGGCCGCCCGTGGGCACCTGCGCGACGTGGGGCTGGTCGCCACGTCCGGCCAGTGGCACTCGGTGCTGGCGCTGGACGGGGCCGGCGAGCCGATGGGGCCGGTGCTCACCTGGCTGGACACCCGCTCCGAGCCGCCGGCCGGCGTGACCGGCCCGGCCGACGTGGCGGCCTACCACCAGCGCACCGGCACCTGGTGGCACCGGGCCTACTGGTCGGTGCGGCTGCCGTGGCTGCGGGAGCGGGCGGCGACCCCGCCGGCCCGGTTCGTCGGCCTGGTGGAGTACGTGCTCGGCACGCTGCTGGAGGAGGCGCCGATGTCGGTGTCCCAGGCCTCGGGCACGGGTCTGCTCGACCTGTCCACGCTGAGCTGGGACGCCGAGGCGTGCGCGCTGGCCGGCGCCCGCCCGGGGGAACTGCCTGTGCTGGCCCCGGCCGGCTGGCGGGGTCGGCTGCGGCGGGAGCACGCCCGGCGTTGGCCGCACCTGGCGGGCGCGGCGTGGGCGGCCCCGGTGGGCGACGGCGCGGCGTCGAACGTCGGGTCGGGGTGCGTCGACCCGAGCCGGGCGGCGGTCACGGTGGGCACGTCGGCGGCCGTCCGGCTGGTGCAGCCGGCGCCGGCCGGGCAGGGGCTGCCGCCGCTGCCGGAGGGGTTGTGGCGGTACCGGGTCGACCACGACCACGTGCTGACCGGGACGGCGTACTCCTCCGGGGGGAACCTGTTCTCCTGGGCGCGGCGCGAGCTGCGGCTGCCGGAGGGCGCGGAGCTGGACGCCGCGCTGGCGCGGATCCCGCCCGGCGGCGGCGTGGCGGCCGACCCGAGGTTCGGCGGCGACCGGGCGCCGGGTCTGGCCCCGGCCGGCTCCGGGGCGGTGCGCGGTCTGGACTTCGCCACGGACGCGGTGGCGATCGTGGCCGGCCTGATGGCCGGGGTCTGCCGGTTGATCGCCGCCGACTTCGGCGAGCTGGAGTCCACCGTGGACGGCCCGGTGGAGGTGGTGCTCGGCGGGGGCGCGATGGCGGCCTCGGCCTGGTGGCGGGAGTCCTTCGCGGCCAGCCTGGCACCGCGGCCGGTGCGCTACCAGCCCGACCCGGAGATCGGCGCCGCAGGCGCGGCGCGGATCGCGTTGGGCCGGCTGGACGCCCCCGTGCGGCTTGTCCACATCGTACGGACGGATGAGGCGCCCTCGCCGACCCCGTCAGGTCCGCGCGTCCTGCGTCCCCTTCCTGAGCATCCACTCAGTTAGGGACGTTGACACCGCCGGCCGGGCTGGTTGGATGGACCCCGCTGTCCGGTTGCGGCGAACGCGGGGGGACCGGCGAACGCGAGGGGACCTAGGAGGCAGGTTTGGGCGCAGGTCCCGACCCGGCGCGGGGCGGGCTGTCGAACCATGCCCGACGCCGGTTCGACGTACGCGTCGTGCCGCACCGCCGCCGCTCGCCACTGCGGCTGCAGGACTGGCGGATGGGGACCAAGCTCACCGCGGTGCTGGTCATCCCGACGGCGGCGTTCCTGGTGCTGGCCGGGGTGCAGACCCAGGGCCTGGTGGGGCAGACCACGGCGTTGAGCCAGTTCGCCCGGCAGGTCGGCATCGGCCCGGAGATCGCCGCCGCGGTGCACCAGCTCCAGCAGGAGCGCGACCGCACCGCCGGCGAGCTGGCCGAGCTGCGGCGGGCCGGCGGCCGCGCCGACCGGGACGCGGCGATCACGGCGCTGCGGCCGTTGCAGCTGGCCAGCGACCAGGCCGTGCAGGAGCTCCGGCGGGCGGCCGAGCCGCTGGCCGACACCTCCGCCGCGTGGCGGGTGGCGTACTCGGAGGCGCTGGAGGCGTACGACCAGATCATCTACATCCGGCCGACGGTGCCGCCGGCGGTGCTGTCCAGCGACACCATCCTCGGCAACTACCACCGGGCGGTCGACGCGCTGCTGACCCTGCTCGCCCAGCCGTCGGCGGGTGAGGGCCAGCGCGCGCTCAACGACGCGGTGCTGCGCTACGTCCACCTCGCCCGGGTCAAGGAGCTGTCCTCCCGGGTACGCGCCGAGCTGTACGCCGCCGCCCGCGCCGGCCGGTACGGGGTGGAGGACCACGTCGAGCTGACCGACCTGCGCGCCCAGCAGCTCACCGCCCTCGGCGCGTTCCGGGCCGCGGCCACGGCCGAGCAGATCCGCCGGTACGAGAGCACGGCGGCGGACCCGGCGTTCGTCGGGGCCGTGGAGCTGGAGGAGCAGAGCCTGCCCAGCGGCGGCGCGGAGCCGGCGGTGCTGCCCGCGCCGCAGTGGTGGGCGGCCAGCGAGCAGCGGCAGGAACTGCTCCGCCAGCTCGAACAGGCCGTGGTGACCGCCGCGGTGGCCCGGGCCGACGCGGCCAGCACGGGGCAGCTGCGGGCGACCCTGGCATTGGCGGGCGGGGCGGTGGCCGTCCTGCTGGTCGCCGTGCTGATCTCGGTGCTGATCGGGCGGTCCATCGCCCGTTCCCTGAAGCTGCTGCGCGGCCAGGCGCTGCGCATCGCGCAGATCGAGCTGCCGGACGCGTTGGACCAGCTCCGTCAGGTCAGCGGCGGGGTGTCCGACATCGAGGTGCCGCCGGCGGTGATCCGCTCGCTGGACGAGATCGGCGAGCTGGCGGAGGCGTTCGTGGCGGTGCACCGCAGCGCCGTCGGCGTCGCGGTGGAGCAGGCGACCATGCGCCGCAACGTCAACGCGATGTTCGTCAACCTCGCCCGGCGCAGCCAGGTGCTGGTGGAGCGGCAGTTGGAGCTGCTCGACGAGCTGGAGCGCGAGGAGAACGACCCGGAGCAGCTGGAGAACCTGTTCAAGCTCGACCACCTGGCCGCGCGGATGCGACGCAACGACGAGAGCCTGCTGGTGCTCGCCGGCACCGAGTCGACCCGGCGGTGGAACCGGCCGGTGGCGCTCGGCGCGGTACTGCTGGCCGCCGCCGCCGAGACCGAGCAGTACCAGCGGGTACGCCACGAGCCGGCCGCGGACCTGCACGTCGTGGGGCACGTCGTCGGCGACCTGGTGCACCTGTTCGCCGAGCTGCTGGAGAACGCCACCGCGTTCTCCCGGCCGGACACGGTGGTGACGGTGACGGCCCAGCCGCACACCCCGGGCGCCCTGGTGGAGATCAGCGACGCGGGGCTGGGCATGAGCCCGGCGGCGTTGACCGAGGCGAACGAGGTGCTCGCCACCCCGCCGGCCGCCGACGTCGCGGCGTCGGAGCGGATGGGCCTGTTCGTGGTCAGCCACCTGGCCGCCCGGCACGCCGTGCGGGTGCGTCTGCACCCCGGCCAGGAGGGCCTGATGGCGCGGGTCGTGATCCCGGATGCGCTGCTCACCCCCGCCCCGCCCGCCGGGCTGTACTCGCCGCCGCGCCGGCGGATGCTGACCGCCGCGCTGGCCGGGCCGCCCCGGCCGGCCGCGCCGGCCGGGACCCCCGCGTCGGCGGACACGGCGGAGCTTCCGGTGGCGGGCCGCCGTCCGGACCCCCCGGTCGCGCCCCGGCCGCCCCGTCCGGTGCCGGTGCGGGCGGAGGACGTGCTCGCCCCGGCGGCGTGCCCGGAGGCACGCGCGGGCGGCGGCTGGTGGACGCGGCAGGGCCCGGCGCCGGCGGCGAAACCCGTCCCGGCGCCGCCGGCCGCGCCGATCACCGGCGGGACCAACGCCCGCGGGCTGCCCGTGCGGGTGCCGATGGCCCAACTGGCCGCGATGACGGGATCGACGCGCCCGCAGCAGCGGCGGCACGACCCGGACCCGGAGGCCGTGGGCGGCATGCTGTCGCGGCTGTACAGCGGGGTACGACGGGCCGAGGCCGAGGAGACCACCGAGATCGTCCTGCCGCCGGGCGGCGGGCGCAGCGAAGGAGGACAACAATGATGACCCTGAGCCAGGAGGCGCGGGACCTCAGCTGGCTGGTCAGCGGGTTCGCCGAGCGGGTGCCCGGGGTGGCGCACGCAATCGTGGTGTCGTCCGACGGGCTGCTGGTGGCCATCTCGGACCACCTGCCCCGCGACCAGGCCGACAAGCTGGCCGCCGTGACCGCGGGGCTGATGAGCATCACCGCCGGGGCGGCGCAGATGTTCGACGACGACGTCATCAAGCAGACCGTGGTGGAGATGGGCCGGGGGTACTTCCTGGTCATGCAGATCCGCGACGGCTCGATCCTGGCCACCCTGGCCGCCGGGGACGCCGACATCGGCGTGGTCGGCTACGAGATGGCCCGGCTGGCCAAGCAGGCCGGCGAGATGCTCACGCCCGCGCTGCGGGCGGAGCTGCAGCAGGCGCTGCCGCGCTGAGGCCGCCCCGGGCGGGCGCGGAGACGCCGTGCCCGCCCCGCGCCGGCCCCGGAGAAACCGAACACCCTGGTCGGCGGGGGACCGATCCCCATGGTCGAGCCGGGACCGGCCGGCCGGCCGGTCGACGTGGCGGCCCGGCCGGCCCGGTCCACCGCCCGAAGCTGAACTTGCCGAGAAAAAGTCGTGAAAAAGTGACCGCCGGGGGATCACACCACGGTCGCCGACGGAGTAACGTACGTCACCGGAGAGGCCGCTCCCCCCGTGGCGGCCTCTCCCTTTCTTCTCCCGCCCCGCTCGCCTCCGCCGCCCCGGCATCCTCGTCGGCGGCCGGGCCGGACGCGGAGACCGGGTGCCGCAGCCCCGGATGCCCGGCCGGCAGCGACCGACGGATCACCAGCCAGCTCAGCGCCAGCGCCGCCGCCACCAGCGGCCAGGTCAGCGCGACCCGCGCGACCACCAGCGGCAGCACCTGGTCGCCGAAGTAGAGCGGCACGAACACCACGACCCGCAGCGCGTACGTGCCGGCCCACACCCAGCTGCCCCGCCCGTACGCCCGCAGCAGCGCCGGGTCGCGCCGCCACCGCCCCCGCTGGCGCAGGGCCACGCCCACCAGCACCCCCAGCAGCGGCCACCGCACGACGATGCTGACGGCCCAGACCAGTGCGCTGGCGACATTGGACAGCACCTGGATCAGGAAGAAGTCGCTCGCCCGTCCGGTGCGCAACGCGATCAGCGCGGCCACACACACCGCCAGCAGCCCGATCAGCACCGACCGGGGCCGGTCGCCACGCCGCAGCCGCCAGCCCGCCACCGCGGTGCCGGCCACCACGGCGGCGGCGACCCCGCCGAGCAGCGACCGGCCGGTGAGCAGCCAGCCCAGCGCGAACGCCACCGGCGGGAGGGTCGCGTCCACCGCCCCGCGCCGCCCGCCCAGCAGGTCCGCGAGGGACTCCGGCCGGTCGGTGGGCCGCGGGGACGCCGTCGTCTGATCGGGCTCGGGCATGGCGGTCACGGCATCTCCTCCAGGGTCCGTCCCAACGTATCCCCGGCCGCCGGTGGGCCGGCGCGCGACGTCCCCCCGGCGTGCCGTTACGGTGTGCGGGTGCGGGAGACGGCGAGGGGTTGGACGGCGGTCTGGTTGGTCGTGCTGGCCCTCGCCCAGACAGCGACGCTCGTCGTGCTGTGGCGCCTCGCCCTGCACACCGAGCTCGGCCAGTGGCTCGACACGGTCGCGCTGACCGGCAACCGGATCGGCCAGGACCACATCGACGGGCCCGTGGACCGGCTCCTCAACGCGATGTCGGCGGTCTCGCTGCTGGCGGCCACGGCCGTGATCGGCTTCATCGCGTTGATGCGGCGTCGGGTCGCGCTGGCCCTCACGGCCACCCTGCTGATCGGTGGCGCGAACGTGACCACGCAACTGCTCAAGTACGTCCTGGTCCGCCCGGACTTCGGCATCGACCCGGAGCGGGCCGCGGCGGGCAACAGCCTGCCCAGCGGGCACACGGCCGTGGCGGCGTCGGTGGCGCTGGCGCTGATCCTGGTGCTCCCGCGCAAGGTGCGCGCCGTCGGCGCGTTCCTCGGCGCCGGGTACGCGGCGACCGCCGGGGTGGCCACCCTCTCCGCCGGCTGGCACCGGCCCAGCGACGCGGTCGCGGCGTTCCTGGTCGTCGGCGTCTGGGCGGCGCTGGCCGGGCTGCTGCTGCTGGTCACCCAGCGGGAACGGGCACAGGTGGAAGCTGCCGACGCGCACCGGATCGCCGCCGTCGTGCTCGGCGTCGGCGGCGCGCTGGCCGTGGCCGCGTCGGTGCTCGCCCTGTGGTGGCTGGTCGACCTGCCCCGGGTGGACCCGCACGAGCTGGGCCGGCGGCCGCTGTTCGTCGGGTACGCCGGCAGCGCGGCCGGCATCGCCGGAACGATCGGCGTGGTGGCCGCGCTCGTGCTCGCCGTCGTCCACCGGCTGGTGCCCCGCCACAAGGGCTGACCGGCCCCGCCGGCAAGGCGTCGCGCCGGCCGCGACCCCGCCGGCCCGGCGCCGCCGGGGTCGCCGGTCGCCGCCGGGTCAGGTGCGGGAGTACGTGCCGACCATGTTGCCGCTGGCGAATTCCCGGTCCACCAGCGCCCGGTGCACGTCGCCGGCGTCGGGCGCGTCCGGCAGCTCCAGCGGCCGTTCGAGGGCGTACAGGCGGAAGAAGTAGCGGTGCGGGTCGTCGCCGCGCGGCGGGTGCGGCCCGCCCCAGCCGGTCGCCCCGAACCCGTTCGGCCACTCCCGCCCGCCCGTGGGCACCTGGCCCTCGGCGACCCCGCCCGAGTCCGGGCTGATCCCGGTGACCAGCCAGTGCAGGAACGGCTCCCGGCCCGCGTCGCGGTCCTCGACGAACAGCACCAGCTCCCGCGTCCCGTCGGGGACGTCGGCCCACTCCAGCGGCGGCGAGACGTTTTCGCCCTCGCGGGCGAAACGATCCGGCAGGCGGTCGTGGTCGTTGAACGCGACACTGCGCATCATGATGCCGGCCATCTCCGGGCCTCCTCTCCGTCGTCGCTCCCGGCGCGTACCCGCACCGGCCGGCACGAAACGACGGCGGTCGGCGTGCGAGGCTACGGCGTCGCCCACGTGTCCACCGGTGCCGGCCGGCTCGCCGACATGCTGGCCGCGCCGGCCCCGCCCCGGGCCGAGGTGGACGCCGCCGGGTACTTCGGCGCGGCGAAGTTCACCCCGCAGGTCGACCGGGCGCGCATCGACGGCGCCCGCCGGGAGGCCCGCGAGCTGCCCGACCCGGTGGCCGTCGCGGCCGAGTTCGACCGGGCCTGGCGGGCGGCCGACGCCGCGGTGGCCCGGCAGGGCCCCGGACCGGGTGGTCCGGACCCGGCACGGCGACGCCATGGCGCTGACCGAGTTCCTGGTCACCCGGGTGGTGGAGGTCGGCGTGCACGGCCTGGACCTGGCCGCCGCCCTGGGGCGCGAACCGTGGCTCACCCCGGCCGCGGCGGGGGTCGTCGCGGGGCTGCTGACCGGCGGACGGGGCGCCCCGGCGGAGCTGGGCTGGGACCGGCTGACCCTGGTCGCCAAGGCCACCGGCCGGACGCCGCTCACCGACCGGGAACGCGCCGTCCTGGCGGCGGCCGACTTCCGCTGGCTCGCCTTCGCCGGCTGACCCGCCTCGCCGCCGGTGGCGCCCCCCGGCTCAGATCACCCGGTCGTTGCCCCCGTCCACGGTGATCTGCGCGCCCGTGGTGGCCGCGAAGGTCTCCCCGCAGAGCGTGGCGGCCAGGTCACCGACCCGGGCGCTGGTGATCTCCGTACGGAGCAGGTTCCGTCGCTTGTACTCCGCCACGGTCAGCCCGTAGCGCCTGGCCCGGGCTTCGAGGATCTCCGTGCTCCACAGCCCGGTGTCGAAGACCGCGTCGGGGTGCAGCACGTTGACCCGGATGCCGTCGGCCGCCCACTCCATGGCCGCCACCCGGGCCACCTGCGTCACCGCCGCCTTCGAGGCCGAGTAGGCGACCGCGCCGGGCCCCGGGGCCAGGGCGTTGCGCGAGGCGACCACGACCACCCGGCCACCCCGGGGCGCGAGCGCCAGCAGCGGATGGGTCCGGGAGAACAGGTACGTCACGGATTCGGCGTTCACCGCCATCGTGCGCCGCCAGTCGGCCGGATCCAGCCCGGCGATCTCCCGGCTGGCCGGGAAGATCCCGGCGGCCGCGACGACGATGTCCACGCCGCCGAACCGGTCCACCGCGGCGTCCAGGGCGGCGTCGACGGCCGCGGCGTCGGTGACGTCGACGGTCAGGCCGAGCCGGGCCGGCCCGTCCGACGCGCCGACCGACGGGTCCCGGTCCAGGGCCACCACGCAGGCTCCCCGGGCCAGCAGCGCCTCGGCGCAGGCCCGGCCGATGCCCGAGGCCGCCCCGGTCACCACCGCCACCTCGCCGGCGAACTCCGGCGCCGGGCCGCCCCGGCGCAGCTTCGCCTGCTCCAGCTCCCAGTACTCGAGGTCGAAGATGTCGTGGGCCGGCAGCGCCTGGTAGCCGCCGGCCGCCTCGGCCGCGGAGATCACGTCGACGGTGTGCCGGTAGATGTCCCGGGCCATCAGCGCCTCGGCCGCCCGCCGGCCGGCGGTGAGCATCCCCAGCTCGGGATCGAGGATCACCCGGGGCGCGGGGTCGAGGACGGTCAGGGCCGTGCGGGCCCGGGCGCGGTGCTGCTCGACGTAGCGGCGGTAGTCGTCGGCGTACCCGGCCACGTCGGTGCCGATCAGCGGGACCCGCTTGGTGCGCAGCACATGGTCCGGGGTGAGCGGGCCGCGGGTGGCGACCGCCGCCAGGTCGGGCCGGTCGAGGAAGGCCCGCACGGCCGGGTCCTCGTACCGGCTGAGCGGCATCGGGGCGCCCGCCGCGGCGGACACCTCGCGGCGCAGCCGGGCCAGCCGCACCCGGTCGACCGGGCGGGGCGCGGCCGGCGCGAGGCGGGGCCGCGGCAGGGCCATCCGTTCCTCGGCCAGGCTGACCAGCTCGATGTGCCGGCGGTACGCCTCCTCGGCGTCCGCGCCGAACGTGAACAGCCCGTGGTTGAGCAGCACCACGCCGACCGTCCCGGCGTGGGCGCGCGCCGGGTACAGCTGCGCGCAGAGCCGGGCCAGGTCGAAACCGGGCATCACGTACGGGACCACGACGACGCTGTCGCCGTAGACCTCCTCGACCAGCCGCTCACCCTTGGGCTGGTTGGTCAGGGCGAGCAGCGCGTCGGCGTGGCTGTGCAGCACGGCCGGGTGCGGCAGCAGCGCGTGCAGCAGCGTCTCGACGCTCGGGTCCGGCGCGGTCGCGTCGAGGCGGGCGCAGCGCAGCTCGTTCATCATGTCGCTGTCGCCGAGCCGCTCCAGCCGCAGCAGCGCCCGCAACCGGTCCAGCCGCAGCGCCGTGAAGCCGGACGCGGTCATGGTCGCCAGGTCGGAGCCGCTGCCCTTGACGTGCAGCACCTCCACCGGCTCCCCGGTCAGGTCGGTGACCGTCGCCTTGACCGAGGTGTTCCCCCCGCCGTGCAGCACCAGGTCGGTGTCGGCCCCGAGGAGCCGGGACGCGTACACGAGCTGCGCGACCGGGTCGGAGGCGTCCGGGGCGTCGGCGGCGGACCAGCGGTTGAGCATCGGGGGCGGCTCCTCGGAGGAGGGGGGCGGGTCAGGCGGGGTCGTCGGGGCGGCCACCGGCGGCCGGCAGGATCACCCGACGCTCGGTGACGATGGCGGTGACCAGGTCCGCCGGGGTCACGTCGAAGGCGTAGTTGAGCGTACCGGTGCCCTTCGGCGCCAGCGCCGCCGCACCGAGGGCGGTGATCTCCTCGGGAGCGCGCACCTCGATGTGGACGTCCCGGCCGGACGGGGTGGCCAGGTCGACGGTCGACTCCGGGGCGGCGACCACCATCGGCACCCCGGCGCGCGCCGCCGCCAGCGCCAGCGGGTACGTGCCCACCTTGTTGATCACGTCACCGTTGGCGGTGATCCGGTCCGCGCCGACCACGACCGCGTGGACCAGGCCCTGGGCGAGCACCGACGCGGCGGCCGAGTCCACCACCAGGGTGTGCGGGGCACCGATCTGGGCCAGCTCCCACACGGTCAGCCGCGCGCCCTGCAGCAGCGGCCGGGTCTCCGAGGCGTACACGTGGGTCAGCGCCCCGTGCTCCTGCAGGGACCGGACCACGCCCAGCGCGGTGCCCCACTCGACGGTGGCCAGGGCCCCGGCGTTGCAGTGGGTCTGCACCGCCACCTGCGGCCCCACCGTCTCGACCAGCCAGCGGGCGCCCCGCTCGCTGAGCTCCCGGCAGCAGCGGACGTCCTCCTCCAGCACCGTCAGGGCCTCGGCCAGGGCCGCCTCCGCGCCGTCGGCCTCGAGCCGGGCGCGTACCCGGTCGACGCCCCAGGCGAGGTTCACCGCGGTCGGTCGGGCGGCCCGGATCGCGTCGAGCGCCCGGTGCAGCTCCGCCGGGTCGTCCGGGTACAGCCGGGCCGCGAGAGCCACCCCGAGCGCCCCGGCGACACCGATCGCGGGCGCGCCGCGGATCGCCAGCGACCGGATCGCGACGATCAGCTCCTCGACGGTCCCGATCTCCAGGAACTCGACCTCGTGCGGCAGCCGGGTCTGGTCGATCGCGATGATCAGACCGTCCCGCCAGTCGACAGTTCGCATCAGCACCCCTCACTGTCCGGGCCCACAATCTACGGGGGCGACCCGCTCCGGATCAACGCGTCGCAGCGCCCCGGGCGAAGGTGGTTCCGGCGAACCGGGGACCGGTCAGTCCCGCTCGCCGGTGGCGCGGCGCAGGTGCGCCAGGACGATCGGGTCGATCCGCCCGGACACCAGGCGTTCCTCCAGGTTCTCCACCCCGGCCCAGGAGGCCAGCGCGTCGTCCAGCCCGGCCGCGCCGACGGGGTGTCCGGCGCGGGCCAGCAGCCCGGCGACCTCGTCGGCGAGCGGCCCGGCGAGGTCGAGCAGGGTGGCCGGGTCCGGCCTGCCGAAGAGCATCGCGTGCACGTCGAGCAGCCGCCGCAGCTCGACCACCGGGTCCGGGTGGTCGTCGACCCGCAGGTCCACCACGGTGTCGCTGGTGCCCGCGTACCCGCCGCGCCGCTCGACGACGAGCAGGGCGGCGCTCTGCCGGCCGCGCCGGTCGCCGCCGGCCTCGTCCCCGGCGCGCAGCGCGGCGAGCAGCCGCTGCGGCAGCGGCAGCGCCGCCCCGGCCAGCCAGGCGTCGCGCATCGCGTCGACGACGTGCGGGCCGGCCAGGATGTTGCCCTGCGCCGCCCAGCCGTCGCCGGCCCGGCCGCCCGCCCAGTCGTGGCAGCGGGGACCCGTCCAGGTCGCCCCGTCGCCGGTCGCCCCCACCACCCCGAGCTGGCGGTCGTCGCGTCCCGGGTCGGCGGCCACCAGCCCGGCGACCGCGTCCGCGGCGGCCGCCCCGGTGCGCAGCAGCGCCAATCCCTGCTCCCGGAAGGCGAGGTTGGCGTGGGCCTGGGTGGCCAGCGCGCCGACGTCGGCCGCGGCGGCCGGCACGAGCGCGCCGACGGCGAGGAACTTGCTGGCCACGGCCACGCCGTGCTGACGGCCGTCGACGGAGCGGCCCACGATGGAGAAGGTCATTCGCAGCAGATTAGAGGTCAGAACGGCGGCTTGGCCTGCTCGGGCGGCTTGCCCCAGGCCCGGCGGGCGTCCGCCACCGCCACCGCCAGCAGCACCACGGCGGCCGTCACGGACGACAGCAGCGCCGGCACGCGCACCAGCGCCGGCACCAGCGCGAGCAGGACCAGCGCGGCCACCCACCGCGACGGCGACACCCGGCCGAACACCTCGTACTCGAACCGGGCCCGGCCGACCAGGAACAGCACCGGGCCGCCGGCCACCATCGCCACCCAGACCACCGGCGGGTGCACCAGCGGGTGCCCGATGGCCAGCTCGTAGCCGATCGCGGTGGCGACCAGGCCGAGCACCATCACCAGGTGCGTGTCGGTGGCCGACCGACTGATGGCCGCCGGCTCGGCCGCCTTGGCCACCGCCTCGGCGAGGATCCGTCCGGCCCGCTGGATGTAGATGCGCCACATCAGGATGGACGTCACGACCGCCGTCGCGAACGCGGCGCTGTGATCGGCGCCGAACGGGTGCGCGCTGAACGTGAGGCCGGCGACCAGGATCGTCTCGCCCAGCGCGACGAGGAAGAACTGCTGGTAGCGCTCCGCCAGGTGCGCGCCGCCGAGTTGCCACCTGTTCACGATGGACCGGCCCAGCCCGGGCACCGGCCAGCCGAGTCGGGCGACCAGGTACTCCGCGCCCAGCGCCACCAGCCACAGCACCACCCGCACACTGGTGGGCAGGAACGCGCCGGTCAGCCACAGCACCGCCGTGGCGCCGTACACGACCAGCATCCGCAGCTCGAGCCCCCGGGCCGGGTGCCGCCCGAGCGCCAGCATCAGGATCAACGGCCGGCTGACCTGGGCCGCCACGTACGCCGCGGCGAATGCCAACCCCATGCTGGTGTACGCGAGGGGGATCGCCACCCCCATCACCATCGTCGTCACCAGCGAGGTGATCACGACGACCTGCAACCACAGGTGGTACGGGTCGTACCGGCTCGTCATCCAGGCTGTGCCCTGCCACACGGACCACAGCGCCAGCAGGAGCAGCAGGGTCTTGCCCGTGGCGGTGACCGCGGGCCAGCCCGACGTCTCGCCCTGCAGCACCAGGTCCTCGAACGCCCGGGCCGCGATGCGGGTGAGCGCGAAGACGAACACCAGGTCGAAGAACAGCTCCAGGAACGTCGCCCGCTCGGTTGCCTCCGTCAGCGGCCGCAGCCGCGCCTGGCCGCTCGGCTCGGGCGTCCACTGCCGCCGCGGCGACTCGCCGTCGCCCCGGTCGGCCGTCCCGCCGTCGTACCGGTCCATCTGGCAGTCGTAACACCCGACCGGTCGGGGACGGTGGGGATCGGCACAACCCGCCCGGGATCTTGCCGCGGCGACGGTCGCCGAGGCCGCGCCCGGCCGGTTCGCGCTGGGCATCGGCGCGTCCTCCCCGGTGCTGGTGCGGGACTGGAACGCGGCGCCGTTCGAGGAGCCGTACGCGCGCACCCGCGACGTGCTGCGCTTCCTGCGAGCCGCGCTGCCGGGGGAGCGCCGGCCGGGGTTCGAGGTGGTGGCCCGGATCTTCGTCTGCCCCACCGAGGACGCCGCCCACGCCCGCGCCGTCGGCCGGCGGCTGATCACCAGCTACCTCACCGTGCCCGCGTACGCGGCCTTCCACCGGTGGCTGGGCCGGGAGGACACGCTCGGGCCGATGTGGCGGGCCTGGGCGGCGGGGGACCGGCGCGGCGCCGGCGCGGCGGTGCCGGACGAGGTGGTCGACGCGCTGGTGCTGCACGGTGCGCCGGAGTCGTGCCGGGAGCAGGTGCGCCGCTACGTCGACGCCGGGGTGGACGTACCCGTGCTGGCGCTGCTGCCCACGCCGGAGTCGGCAGCCGGCGGCGCGGCCGCGCTGGCGGACCTGATCGCCCGGCTGGGCCCGGCCTGACGGTTGTCGACAACCGGCCGAGCGGAGAGGAGACGACGATGAACCTCACCGACCGGGTGACGGTGATCACCGGCGGGGCCGGCGGCATCGGCGCGGCGCTGGCCCGGCGGTTCGCCGCCGAGGGCGCGGCGGCGATCGTGGTGGCCGACCTCGACGTCGCCGGGGCGTCGGCCGTCGCCGGGGCCGTCGGCCCGGCCGCCCGCGCCGTGCAGGTCGACGTGACGGTCGAGGACCAGGTCCGCGACCTGGTGGCCGACACCGAGCGGCGGTACGGCCGGATCGACCTGTTCTGCGCCAACGCGGGAGTGGCCACCGGGGCGGGTCTGGACGCCCCGGCCGCCGACTGGGACCGGGCCTGGCGGGTCAACGTGCTGGCCCACGTCCACTGCGCCCAAGCCGTGCTGCCCGGGATGCTCGCCCGGGGCCAGGGGTACCTGCTGCACACCTGCTCGGCGGCGGGGCTGCTCACCGCCGTCGGCGACGCCCCGTACACCGTCACCAAGCACGCGGCCGTCGGGTTCGCGGACTGGCTGGCGGTCACCTACCGCGACCAGGGCATCCGGGTCAGTGCGCTGTGCCCCCAGGGCGTCGACACGCCGATGCTCGCCGACGGGCTGTCGGCCGGGCACCTCGGCGCGCGGGTGATCGCGGCGTCGGGCCCGGTGCTGCACCCCGACCGGGTGGCCGACGCGGTGATCGCCGGGCTGGCCGAGGAGCGGTTCCTCATCCTGCCGCACCCGGAGGTGGCGAACTACGCCCGGCGCCGCGCGGAGGACCCGGACGGCTGGCAGGCCGGCATGCGCAAGCTCGTCCGCCGCCTTCGCTCCTGACCTCCTCCATCTCCCTGCTGCCAGCCCACTACGGGAGACCTCCCGCTCGCTTCAGGCTCTCGTTGCGTTCGTTCATCAAGGAGAGTGCGTTCGTGGCTTCGGTCAGCTCGTTCAGGGCCATGGCGAGCATCCGGCCACTCGATACTTCGAGGGCTCGCTCGCAGTCCCGACCACCTTGTGCTGCGCCAGTGGCGAACGCCTTCCAGTACGACTGGGCCTGAGCCTCGGGGACGGGGAAGTAGGCGGCGGCATCCCTCGCGATTGCCTGGAACTCCCTGCAATGCTTGATGGCCAGGGAGTTGTCGACCATCTCCGGCTTCTCGATGAGGGCGCTCAGTTCGCCCCCGGCGGTGGCGAACCGCGTTTGGAGTGCCAGGCCGCCGTACTTCTCCCACGCGTACACCTGCAGCGCTCTGGTCCGGGGAGACGGTTCCGCCTGCCGCAGCTCGGCTCCCGATTCGGCGGTCGGCGGAGAGCGGTCGACGGCGGGCGACACCAGGTCCGCCACGGTGATCACCACGACCACGACGCCCAGCACTCCCATGGCCAACCGCCTGTGCGAGAGTCCGTAGCGGGAGGGCATCCGCAGGCGTGGGGCAGGCGCCGCCTGTCGGGCTGATCGAAGTCGGCGAATCACCGAGACGGCCGCGGCGGCGACGGCGGTGACGAGCACAGCCAGTACGAGCGCCGGGCCGCTGATGAGGCGGAAGCCCAGCCAGGCCGACGCGATGGGATACGGATGGCAGGACAGCCGCAGCGTGGACAACTGCGGGACACAGCCGTCCAGAGACGCCACCGCGATCGCCCCGGCGAAGCCCACCAACACCGCGGTCTGGGCCCCGATCAGCGCGCACAGCAGCCGGTAGCGGTCCACCAGCGCCGCCGTCGTGGTCGCGGCGGCACCGGCGCCCGCGACCACGGCGATGAGCACCCAGGCCAGGTAGGTCCAGATCAGGAGGACCCTCGACTCGGTAGTCGGAGGCGGCCACGTGTGCATGTACGCCATTGCCCCGGCGACGACGCACGTGGCAAGCACTCCGCCGAGCAGGCCCGGGAGCAGGACCCGCCGCAGGGGTGGCAGTGTCTCGCGCTCTGGGGAACGAACCGCCCAGGCCGCGAGCGGCACCAACCAGAGGAGCGCGACCGACGCCAGGGTGAGCGGCCAGTCGGTCAACGGGACCAGCGACGGCCACACCGTGGACAACCCGGTCACGATGCCGTCCTGCTGTGCCACGTCCACGGCGGGCACCCCGCGTGTCATGTTGGCCCGCATCTCGGCCACGGAGTACGGCCAGCCTCTCACGAACGACACGCCATGCACCTGCCACCAGGCGAACCATGACGACAGCAGCACACCGCCGACGCCTGCACCCAGCAGGGTCACCGGACGGAACGTGGACCCCGGCCACGCCCTGGACCACAGCTCCGCGCACCGCGTGGTCCACCAGCCGAAGAACGCTCCGGCGCAGACGGGCAGCAGCAGAGCGGGAGGATGCGCCGGCAGCAGGGAGTCGAGCCCGACGTGATACCCGGTCAGTTCGCCGGTGGCCATCCCTATCCCCAGCCACAGCCCGGCCCGTAGTCCTGAGGGCACCGGCCGCCTGGTGAGGATGGCGTGGACCGAAGCACGCCACAGCGCGGTTCCGGCCACTCCGGCGACCAGCACCGCCGTCAGTACCCACGAGGCGTCCACCAGCCACGCCACGTCGTAAGCCGCAGCGTACAGACCCAGTTGGGAGTGGATCAGCGGGGCGACGACACCGGTGAGGAACATCGGCAGCGCCCTCGCCACGTACAGCGTCGCGGGATCGGTCAGGGTCGCCCGACGCAGATCTCCTCTGGGGTGCGTGGCCCACAGCTCCAGGAAGGTCCTCAGCAGGCGGCGCAGCCGTCCGCTCCCGTCCCCGGCTCCCTCGGCAGCGACGGGGATGCCCGACCAGCTGCGGGGGTCGGCTCCCCAGCGCACCGCCGCGAGGTCGGCGTACGTCTCCCGGCTGCGCAGCACGTCCGCGCGCGCGAGGTGGACGAGGACCACGAGGACCGCCGCTGTGGCGAACAGCTTCCCCAGAATGATTTGTGAGCCGCCCAGTGACTCCATCGTTTCGGGCTCCAGGGGCGCACGCACTCCTGTGGCGAACAAGGCGTGCCATCCCGCCAGGGTTAGGAGCAGTACGACGTACGGGAGCAGCACGGTACCGAGGAAGGCCCGCCACAGCGCCACGGTGAGGTAGGTGAGGGTGACGTCCCCGTTGCGAATGTGGGCGTACTCATGGAGCACTACCGCCCGGAAGCCCTCGGGGTCGCTGCCGCGGCCGGCGAGGAGCCCGCCACGCAGGCAGACGATCGGCCGACGGTTGCTGCCGAACACCACCGCGTCGCCCGAGGCCGCCGCCGGGTCGAGGACGATGCGCGGCAGGCGGTCGAGCCCGGCCACCGCGGCCAGTTCACTCATCGTCCTCTGGATTTCGCCATCGACGTCGACCGCCTCCAGGGGGACGACCCGGCTCCGCCGCGCCTTCCAGGCAGGTATCGCCCACATCAGCGCGGCGGACACCACAATGACAAGGGCCGGCCAGACTCGCGACGGCCACCAGGGCAGCCTTGGCGATGACGAGAAACGGTCGATGCAGGCGCGGTAGGCGCCGCTGTTCTGCCGCGGGATGGGGTGGCCGATCTGGCTGGGGTCTCCCCCGGCGGCCAGTTCACATCCGGCGGAACCGCCCATGGTTGGGGACGAGGCGGGGCCTGCGCCAAGGGCCAACATGATCATCGTGGCGCTGCTCACCATGATCAACACCACGAGTACGACGAACCGCAAGGTGGTCCCGGAGACCAGGACACGCTCGTCCAACTGCTGCGGAGTGGGGCGTCCGTCTTCCGTCACCTGTCAGGCCCTCGTCCGGTTCTGGTCCGTGCCCGCGCCGCCTTCGGGCTCACCGGTGTCGCGCTGACCCGAAGGGCCCTCTGCGCCCACCACATGACGCACGGCACTCTGCACGCCCGTGCCTGCCCTGGGCCCCTGCGCCCCTGCGACGAGGCTGTCTCTGCGCCCATCTGTCCCCCCGGAGCTGCTTGCGCACCACGACATCCACTGCGCCCAAGGGGAACGCCGGGCCGCGACGTGTGCGACACTGCAGGAGAGCGGCCGCCCACATTGGACTTCATACCCCTGCTTGGGCCGTGCTGTCCATGGACGGCTGGGTGTTTCCGCCTCATCCTGATTGGGCCCGGACGGCCGCTCGCGCCCCCCTCGGCGGACGGTCAGCGGGGCCAGCGCAGCGGGCCGGGGTGCGCGGACCACAGCAGCCGGCGCCACCAGGGGCGGGCCGCGCGCAGGGCGGCCGTGTACCCGGCGGCCACGGCGGCGGCCCGCTCCGCCTGCTCTACGGTGGTGGTGCCGGGGGCGAACGCGAGCTGGTTCAGCAGCGCCGCCAGCTCGGCCACGTCCGGCTCCGGCGCCCCGGGGCCGGCCAGGTGGGCGACGGCCAGCAGGTCGCGCCGGTTCCCGGGCGGTGGTGCCTCGGCGCGGGCCTCGGCCAGGGCGGCGCGGGCCCGGGCGGCGACCTCGGTGGCGGCGAGGTCCCCGCCCACGGGGCGGCCGGCCAGCCGCAGCGCGTCGGTCACCTCCCGCCAGGCCCCGGACACCCGCGAACCCGGGTCGCCGGCGAACAGCCGGGCCCGGGAGCGGGACCGCCGCAGCCACGCCAGCGCCACGAGCGCCGCCCCGGCCAGCAACAGCAGGCCAGCAACGCCGCCGCCCACCAGTACGGGCGTCGCCACGCCGGCCGGCTCGGCCGGTCGGGCCGGGGCGGCCACCGGCGGCGCGGACTGTGTCGGTTCCGGGGTGGGCTCGGGCGCCTGCGACGGCGGCGGCTCCTCCTGGGGCGGCCGGAAGTCCTCCTCGACGGGGCGGGGCTCCTCGTCCGGGCGGGGCAGCGGGTCGAACGGCACCCAGCCGATCCCGGAGAACAGCACCTCCGGCCAGGCGTACGCGTCCGCCGCCCGCACCGGCCCGTCCCCGGGGGAGGTGAACCCGACGACCACCCGGGTGGGCAAACCGGTCAGCCGGCCGAGCACCGCGAACGCCGCCGCGAACTGCTCGGAGGTGCCGCGCTGGCCGCCGCCGTTGCGCGGGCCGAAGAGGAAGAACTCCAGGTTCGGGTACGCGTGGCCGCTGGGCGCGTCGGCCACCACCCGGTAGTGCTCGGCGAGGAACTGCTCGATCGCCGCCGCCCGGGCGTACGGGGCGCCGTTGTCCTCGGCGAGCTGCGCGGCGAGGCGGCGCAGCGGATCCGGCACCCCGTCGGCCACCCGCAGCACCCGCGCCACCGCGTCCCCGGCCGGTACGTCCGCCGCGGCGAGCAGGTTGCTGTCGGGCCGCTCCGCCGCCGAGGTGACCGTGTACCGCAGCCCCGGCGTCAGCCCCTCGGGCCGGATCAGCGTCCCGGTCCGCGGGTCGTACGCCACCCGGGCGCCGCTGACCTCCCATGGGGTGGCGACGGCGGGCAGCAGCCGCCCGGTCAGGTCGGCGACGGTGATCTCCTGCCGGACCGTCTCGACCGTCGCCCCCGGCGCGGTCGGGGTCTCCGGGAGGATACGGCCCGCGTTGCGGTACGTCGCCCCGACCCGCCAGGTCACCCCGTCGTAGTCGCTGAGCACGGCGAGCCTGATCCGCGGCGACCGGCCCGGGTCGCCCCCGCCGGCCGCCGGGTCGCCTTTCGGGCCGTTGCCGTCCGGGCCGGCCGACGGGCCGGGGGCCGGGGCGGCGCCGTCGCGTCGCGTGCTCACCTCCAGCAGCTTCTGCTGCGGGTTCAGCGCCCAGCCGGAGATCCGGATCAGCGGGTTCTCGTCCAGCGACTCCACCTGCGGCGGCTCCACGTACCGGCGGGGATCCACCGGCCGGCCCTCCACCCGGCCGGCCACCGCCGGGCCGAGCAGGGCGGCCAGCCCGACGACCACGGCCACCCCGGCCGCCGTCGTGGCGGCCAGCCGTACCCGCACCGCCGCCCGCACCCCCGGCGCGAGCCCGGCGGTCGGGTCCGGGCCCGACCGCGCCGCCCGCCCGCCGGGGACGGCGAGCCCCACGGCGGCGACCGCCGCGAACGCCACCGTCGGCCAGATCGCCGGGTCCGCGTTCGGCCCGATCACGTACAGCGCCCCGGCGTACAGCAGCGCGGGCGGCAGGTAGCCCAGCAGCAGCCGGCCGGCCCGCAGCCCGACCTCCGCGCCGGCCAGGCCGGCCAGCCATGCGGCGACCAGCGGCACCAGCACCGTGTCCGGGGCCGGCTCGACGGGGATCATCGCGGTCAGCAGCCGGGGGATGCCGTTGCGGGCCGCGTCCGCCGCCACCTCGACCAGCGGGGCCGTCAGCCCGGCGGAGTCCGCGGACACCCGCAGCGACCACGCCGTCCAACCGGCCAGGGCGGCCACCGACAGCGGGGCGACCAGCCACGACGGCAACCGCCGGGCCGCGACGCTGACCAGCACCGCGCCGACCCCGGCGCCGACCACCAGCCAGGTCAGCAGCCCGCCCGCGTACACCCGGCCGAGCACCACCCCGGAGAGCGCGACCAGCGTCGCGAGCGCCAGCGGCGCCACCGCCGCCCGCAACGCCCCGAGCAACCTCACCACCGGCGGACCCCGTCCCACTCGGCCGCGAACGCGGCGCCGTCGGCCGCGTCGACGACCACCATCCCGGACGCGGCGGCCGGCGTCGGGTCCGCCGCCCCGAACACCCCCACCAGCAGCGACGGGTACGCCCCGCGCAGCGCGCCGACGTGCCCCAAGTCGCCCCGGCCGTCCGGTCCGGTGAGGAAGACCAGGGTGTCGCCGAGCCGCTCCCGCCGCAGCCGGCCCGTCGCGACGCGCAGCGCCTCCACCGCGTCGCCGCCGTCGAGGCGTACGGCGGCGAGCCGGTCCAGCGGCCCGGCCACGTCCTCGACCGCCTCCGCCGGGGGCGCCGCCGCCCGCCGTGCCGGGACCCACCGCCGCCGGCGTGGCAGCCCGGCCGGCGCCGGCCCGCCGACGGCGGTGGGCCGCTCCGGCGCGACCAGCAGCAGCACCACCGGCAGGTCGGCGCGCAGCGCCGCAACGACCACCGACGCCGCCGCCTCGCAGGCGGACTCGAACGACTGCGGGTCACGGTGGGCGGCGGCCCGGTTGTCCAGCAGCACCACGATCCGCGGCAGGCTGGTGTCCACGTTCTCCCGCACCATCAGCTCGCCGACCCGGGCGCTGGTACGCCAGTGCACCCGGCGCAACTCGTCGCCGACCACGTACTCGCGCAGCGAGTCGAACGTGATCGACCCGTGCGGCACCCCGTCCACCCGGCCGTCGAGGCTGCGCCCCGCGCCCGTCGGCACCGCCGTCAGCGGATGCACGCGCGGATGCACCCACACCGGCACCGTCCCCGGGTACGCGCGGGCCAGCGCCACCAGCCCCAGCGGGTCCCGCCGCGTCACCCGCAGCGGCCCCACCCGCACCACACCCCGCCGGTCGGTCGGCACGTCGTAGGCGACCGCGACGTCCCGGCCGGGGCGCAGCCGCAGCACCGGCACCGGCACCGAGCGGTCGCCGCAGCGGTCCTCGGCCAGCAGGTTCGCCGCCCGCAGCCGCCCCGTGTTACGCACCGTCAGCACCATCCGGGCCGGCTCGCCCCGGGACACCCGGTCCGGGTCGGCGTGCCGGCGCACCTCCAGGCGGGGGCGCCACAGCGCGACCAGCAGGGCGTACCCGACCGCGCCGCCGGCCGCCACCCCGAGCAGGGTCAGCTCCGGGTACGCGAACCGGAAACCGGCGCCGAGCAGCACCACGGCGGCCACCAGCAGCCCGGCGCCCCGGGCGGTGATCCCCACTGCGCGGCGGGTTCAGCGGGCCGGGGCGAGCTGGCCCGACGGCAGCGGCACCGGCACCGAGGCCAGCGCCTGGCGCAGCACCTCCGCAGGCGTCACCCCGCGCACCTGCGCGTCCGGGCTGAGCAGCAGCCGGTGGGCGAACACCGGCTCGGCGAGGGCCTTGAGATCCTCCGGCATGATCCAGCCCCGCCCGTCGATCAGCGCGTACGCGCACGCCGCCCGGGTCAACGCGATCACCCCGCGCGGGCTCACCCCGACCCGCACCTGCGGGTGGTTGCGGGTCGCCGCGGCCAGCCGCACCGCGTACGCGTACAGCGGCTCGGCGATGTGCACCCGCCGGGCCATCTGCACCATCTCCCCGACCGTGGCGGTGTCGGTGACGGCGGGCAGCGCCTCGGGGGAGCGGACCGTCGCCCCGCGCAGCACCTCCACCTCGACCGCCTCGTCCGGGTAGCCGACGGACAGCTTGACCAGGAACCGGTCCAGCTGCGCCTCCGGCAGCCGGTACGTGCCGTCCATCTCCACCGGGTTCTGCGTCGCCACCACCAGGAACGGCTGCGGCACGGGGTGGCGCACCCCGTCGACGGTGACGGTGCGTTCCTCCATCACCTCCAGCAGCGCCGACTGGGTCTTCGGCGACGCCCGGTTGATCTCGTCGGCGATGACGATGTTGGCGAACACCGGCCCCGGGTGGAACTCGAAGGCCCGGGTGGCCTGGTTGAAGATCGTCACCCCGGACACGTCCGAGGGGAGCAGGTCCGGGGTGAACTGGATGCGCCGCCACTGGCCCTTGACGGTGGCGGCGATCGCCCGCGCCAGGGTGGTCTTGCCGACCCCGGGCACGTCCTCCAGCAGGACGTGCCCCTGGGCGAACAGCGCCGTCAGCGCCAGCCGGACCACCTGCGGCTTGCCGAGCACCACCGAGTTGACGTTCTCGGCCAGCCGGGCGGCCAGGGCGGCGAAGCCCTGCACCTCCGGCTGGGTGAGCGGTTCGCGGGTGTTCACGGTGGTGCTCCTAGCGTGGGTGGCGCGTGGTCAGCAGGTGGGCAGGACGTTGATGTCGTCGCCGCCATCGAGGTTGAGCCAGGCCCACGGAATGTAGTTCCGCCCGCTGTACTCGACCTGCACCCACCAGGTGCTCTGCTTCTGGTTGTTGTAGATCCAGGAGTCGACGTTGTCGCCCCGCTTCTTGCAGTACGCCTTCAGCCGGGTGCCGGGCTCGGCCCAGCCGACCTGCTGGGCGTTGTCCTGCCGGGGAACCCGGAAGATCTCGTTGCCGTTGCGGCCGGCGACGTCGGAGTTGCAGTACGTCCGCTGGTCCCCGGACGGCCCGTTGTTGCAGGTGGCGATTCCGTACAGGGCGGCGGTGCTCTGCGCCCGGGTCGCCGTGTCCTGACCGGCCGCGTTGCGGGCCGTCACCGTGACCGTGTACGCGGTGCCCGGCGTCAGGTTCGCCACGGTGGCGCGGGCGCAGTCGGACGCGGCGATCGGCGCCCGGTCCGGCACGCCGACGGTGCACGCGGGCTTCCCGCCGCCGGCGTCCATCGTGAAGGTGACCGTGACCGAGGTGGCCGTCGCCGACGAGCCGGTGACCGTGATGCGCGGCGGCGCGACCG
Source organism: Micromonospora sp. B11E3 (assembly GCF_039871625.1). NCBI lineage: Bacteria > Bacillati > Actinomycetota > Actinomycetes > Micromonosporales > Micromonosporaceae > Micromonospora > Micromonospora sp. B11E3. The sequence continues at coordinate 86,986 of NZ_JBDPMC010000016.1, forward strand.
TCCGCGCGGTGTCGGTGGCCTCCGCGCCCGGCCCGGCCTCGTTGACCGCCCGGACCTTGACCGTGACGTTCTGCCCGTCGCCGAGACCGCCGACGGTGGCCCGGGTGTCGGTCACCTCACTGGTCCGGCCGCCCGCCTCGACCAGGTACTTCGTCACCGGCCGGCCGTTGGGTGCCGCCGGGGACCACTGCACCGCCACCGTGCCCGGCTGGTCGGCCACGGTCGTCGCCCGCAGGCCGACCGGCTGGCCCGGCGGGGCGAACGGCACGACCGTGTTGCTCACCGGGGAGGCCGCCGAACCGGCGCCCCGGTCGCTGACCGACACCACCGTGAACGCGTACTGGTTGCCGTACTCCAGCTCACCCGCCGGGACCACCAGCTCCGTCTTCGTCGACTCGCCGACCGGGGCGTTCGCGCCGGCCGAGGAGGCGGTCACGGCGTACTTCGCGATCGTGTTGCCCTGCCCGTCGGCGGCCGGCCACTTCACCAGCACGGTGCCGTCCGGCCGGGCCTCGGCGGTGACGCTGGCCGGCGGGTCCGGCACCTCCGCCGTCGGCGTGACCGGGTTGCTGGTACGCGCCGGCCCGTCGCCCTTGGCGTTGACCGCGTGCACCGAGAACCGGTACGTCTCGCCGTTGGCCAGGCCCTTGACCTCCACCGACCGCTGGTTGGCGCCCACCTCGAGGCGCTGGCCGGCGCCCTCCACCACGTACCGGATGATCTCGGCGCCGTTCGCCGCCGCGGGCCGCCAGCTCACCCGCGCCCGGGCGTCGCCCGCCGACGCGGTGACGCTGCGTGGCGCGCTCGGCTTGCCCACCTTCGGCGTCTTCGGCGGAGGCGGCGGCGGGGGCGCCGGCGGCGGGTCGCCGCCGAGCACGTCGTTGGCGTACTTGTCGACGTCGCGCACCTGATGCTTGTCGTCGACCACCCGCGCGGTGGCCGAGTCCGGCGCGTTGATGAACAGGTGGTTCTCCCGCACCTCCAGCTCCAGCGGCCCCGTCCAGCCCTTCCCGCCGATCGTGTCGACGAGCTGACCGCCCGAGTCGAAGGAGTAGACGATGCCCGTGGTCTCGTCGGCGACGTAGAAGCGGTCCGCCCAGGCCACGGCCGGGCTGAGCCGGTCACCCCGGCCCGGGACGGTGAACTGCCGCTCCTCACCGCCGTCGCCGATCACCAGCACCTTCCGCTCGCCGGGCACCGTCACCGGCACCCGCGGCCCGCTGGTCCGCGCCGGCAGGGCGCCCGGCCCGGTCATCCGCAGCGGGGTGCGCAGGACCTCGCCGCGCCGCACCCGCACCAGCTCGCCGACCGTGCGGTCCAGCACCGCGACGCCGTCGTCCAGGGTGGACACCACCAGCTCGTGGCTGGGCTCCGCGACGTCGTACGACTCGATCTTCTTCGGGCTGAGCCCGCCGCCGGCCGGCGCCGCCGCCCCGGGCTCGTCCGGCAGCTCCGCCGCCGTCACGGCCGACACCGTGCCCTCGGCGGGCACGGCGATCCACAGCCGACCCTCGCCGTCGAAGGACCCGCCGGTGATGCCCGGCGGGTAGCGCACCGGCTCACCGACCGGCACCAGCGAACGCGGATCGAGCTGCCGGACGATGCCCTGCACGGCGTCCACCACGAACGCCGCGTCCTCGTGCAGCGCCACGTTCACGCCCAACCCCGGCGTGGTCCGGGTGGTCGCGGTGATCTGAAGGGTCGCCAGGTCCAGCGAGCTGACCTGCCCGGTGTTGAGGTCACGCAGGATCAGCAGCCGGTCGGTCTGGACGACCTGCATCGGATGCCGGCGGGCGCCCGGAACCTCCACCCGCGTGTCCACCCGCGCCGTCACACCGTTGACCCGGGACATCTCGCTGCGGGCCGCGCTCCACAGCCAACTGCTGGCGTCGTAGTTGGCCACCGCGTTGTCCGCCGCGCCCAGCCCGAGGACGGTGAGCCCCATCGCGGCCAGCAGCGCGGCGACCGTGCCGATCGTGACCAGGCCGCCGCGCAGGCGGCGGGAACGGCGGCGAGGAGACTGCGCCCCCGTGCTCACGGCGTCGTCGATGGTGGCCACAACCGGCTGCCTCCCCGTGTCGTCGTGCCAGGTGACGCGCCGTGCACCGGCGACCGCCCCGAGCCGGCTGCCATCATATGGTCCGGCCCCGACCACCGAAACCCGCGCCGCCCGCTGGCGCAGCCCGCCCACGCCGCCTGCCGACATGCGCCCAGCGTGCGCGCGGGCGGGCGGGGTGTCAGCTCGGCGTGCAGCCCGGACGCGCGGGCGGCGCGTCAGCTCGGCGTGGAGCCCGGCTGCCGGTCGGTGCAGACCTGGCCGGAGGTGGCGAACGTGTCGGTCGAGTAGACCGCGAGCACCGTGAAACAGTAGTCCACCCGGCTGTTCAGCCCGTTGACCGTGTAGCTCGTCTCGCCCGGGTCCACGTCGGCCAGTACGCCCAGCTTCTGCCCCGCCCGACCGCCGGCCACCATGAACGGCACCGCCCCACGGGACGGATCGGTCCAGGTGAGTGTGATGGTGCTGCTCTCGTCGCGCAGCCGCAGGTCACCCGGAGGCGGACCGCTCACCTTCGGCGCGGCCGACGCCAGAGGCGGCGCCGACGTGGCCGGGGGCGCCTCCGAGGCGCGGCCGAACACGCCGAACACCAGGACCGCGGCAACGACGGCGAGGACCACCAGGACGGCGGTCACCGCGACGACGAGCACCGTCCGGCCGCGCCGCGCCGCCTCGGGTCGTTCGTCCTCCGGGTACGCCGGCCAGGCCTGCGCCGACGCGTGTGCCTGCTCGGCCGGCCAGCCACCCTGGTCGGGCCAGCCCTGCTGCGGATTTCCCTGCGCGGTCTGCCCCTGCGTGGCCTGCCCCTGCGTGGCCTGTCCGTGCGTGGCCTGTCCGTGCGTGGCCTGTCCGTGCGTGGCCTGTCCGTGCGTGGCCTGTCCGTGCGCGGCGTGTCCGTGCGCGGCTTGGGCCTGGGGTGGCTGGTTGCCCTGGGCCGGCTGCCGGGCCGCGTGGCCCCCGTCCGGGTGGCCCTGCTGCGGGCCCGGCGGCGGGATGCGTGGCGGCTCCGGGATGTCATCCAGCCCGGCCAGGACCGGCGGGGGCGCTGCCTCAGGTCCGGCCGGGCCCGGCCCGTCGGTGCGCTCCTCGTCGTCCGCGTTCCCTTGCGGCGCGTTCGGCGTGGCGGCCAGGGGCTGCGGCGGGCCGAGGCTGCTCCACGGCGGCGCCGTCATCCCCCACGGTGGCACCGGCGATCCGCTGACGGGCGTTGCGCTGACGGGCGTTGCGCTGATGGGCGTTGCGCTGATGGGTGCTCCGCTGACGGGTGCTCCGCTGACGGGTGCTCCCGTCAGGGGCGGACTACTGACGGGCGGGCCACTGACCGGTGGAGTGCTGGGCGGCGGGGCGATGAACGGGGCTCGGGGCGGGGGCGGCACGGCCACGGGCGCCTGAGCGACCGGTGGTCCGCTCACTGGTGCTGGTGCTGGTGCTGGTGCTGGTGCTGGTGCTGGTGCTGGCGGCTGCGGACTCGCGGGCGGCCCGCTGACCGGCGTGGCCCCGCTGGCCGCTGGTCCGCTGACCGGCGGAGCGCTGGTGGGCGGTCCGCTGACGGGCGGACCACTGACCGGCGGTCCGCTGATGGGCGGGCCGCTGACGGGCGGACCACTGACCGGCGGTCCGCTGATGGGCGGGCCGCTGACGGGCGGACCACTGACCGGCGGTCCGCTGATGGGCGGGCCGCTGACGGGCGGGCCGCTCACCGGCTGTCCGACCGGTGGCGTGGCCGGGGCGCCGCTGACCGGTGCCGGATCGGCCGTGGCAGTGCGCTCCGCCTCCTCCCGCAGTAGAGGATCGATCTGCCGTACCTGAATCGTTGGCTTGTCCCAGCCGGTCGCCCGCCCGGGCGCGGGCTCCGGCTGCGGGACCGGCTCGGCGGGTGCGTTGCCCTGGGCCGGGACAGCCTGCGTCGGCGCAGCCTGCGGTGTGACCGGCGGGGGCGGCGCGGGCGCCGGAGGGCTGGCCGTCGCCGTGGGCTGGGGCGCCCACGGCGAGACCGGTGCGGGTGGCGGCGGCGCGGAAGGGACCATCGCTGGCGCGGGTGAGGTCTGGGGCGGGGGCGGAGTGACTGGATCGGTCCGGGGAGCCGGCACGGCCGGAGGCCCGTACGCCTGGTGCTGCCGCCCATCGTTCGGGCGTGGGGCCGGGGACGGCGGAGCCGGCACCTGCGGCGCCGGCGGAACCGCCGGGTGTGCGGGCACACTGCCCTGGCCGGCGTGCTGCTGCTGCGGGGCGGGTGCCACCGGCTGCACCGGCGGCGCCTCCCGGTGTGGTGCCGGCGCGACCTGCGGCGGGGGCGCGGGGATACGCGGCGGCGGCGGGATGTGCGGCGCCGCCGGTGGCGGTTCGGGCAGGCGTTGGGCGGGCGCCGGGGCAGGAGGCACCGCGGGTGACGGGGTGGGCGGAGCCGGGATCCGGGGCGGGGGCGGCAGCTGCTGCGGCGGCACCGGGGCGACAGGCCGTCGGGGCGGCGAGACGACAGCCTGTTGCGGCGGCACCGGCATCGGAGCCTGCTGTGGCGGTGCAGGGACCCGGGGCGGCGGTGGGAGGTGCGGCGCCGGAGGAGGCGGCGCGGTAGCCTGCGGGCCGGGCGCAGGGTGCGATGGCGGCGGGGGCGCCGGCACGGCCGCCAAGGGCATCGTCGGATTTGTCAGCGCGGATGGAGCAGGTTGCGGGACGGGCGCGGCGGCAGCCGGCCCCTGCGCTCCGTCGCCCAGGTAGTGCCGGGCTGCTCGTACCATCGGGTGGTCCGCGCCGAACACGGCGGGCCCGGCACTGGCGACCCGAGCGAAGTGGCGGCGGGCCTCGTGCCGGTTGCCCAGCTCCTCGGAAACCGAGGCCAGATCGAACGAGAGCGTCAGCATCAGGGGGTCGCCGGGGTGCCACCGGCGTTCGCCGGCCGCGAGCGCCTCCTCCAGCACCCGCCGTGCGGAGACCGGATCGCCGGCCTCCCGGTACAGCCGGGCCAGCAGGTGAGCGCCGCCCAGCACCTCCGGGTGGTCCTCGCCGTAGCTCACTCGGAGCGGACCGAGCGCATCGGTCAGGAACCGACACGCGCCGGCGAGATCGCCTGCGGCGCGGATGGCGAGCGCGCGATGTTGGAGAGCGGCCAGGGGAGAGGGCTGAGACACGCCAGCCATGCTGCCGAAAGAGGGCGTCCCGACGCTACCCACGTTCCGATCTTGGTCGGTTCGCCGCTGCTCTGGCTCGGCGCCCAAGGTGGTGAGCTGGGCAAACAGGGCAGACGGGGGTTGAGGGAAAGGCGATGTGCATGATCCACCCCGGCCGTGTACAGTAATGCCCCGTGCGGCCCACCAGGGCGGCCGAGGGGCGACGAGGTCGCCGTCGGTCGACAGGGTAGGCTGGACGAGTAGGTCCGGGTGGCGGAATGGCAGACGCGCTAGCTTGAGGTGCTAGTGCCCGTATAGGGCGTGGGGGTTCAAGTCCCCCCTCGGACACCAGTTTCGGTGAAGATTCACGTTTTGCGTGACGGGTCACCATACCTGATTTGCCTTTCCGTGGTGGATGTTCCGTGGAAGCCGGGTTTGGCTCGGTGCGAACCGCGACGATGTCGACGTGAGTGCATCTCGGCTTCGGCGGTCCGGTGGTGAACAGCTCATCGATGCTTTGGTGCCGCCGAAGGCCGTGAAGCCGGCTGTCGAGGCTCCGGCGCCGTTGCCGGTGTTGCCGCAGCTGAGCCTGCCGGCCGAAGTCGACGCGGACGGTCTGGTGTTGGGGATGGCTCGCCTGGAACGGTCCGGCCGGCTGTCCGCCCGTGAGTTGCTCGGCGTTTTGGGTTGGTGGCCCGGTAGCCGGGTCGATATTGGCGTCGTGGCGGGCGTGCTGGTGGCCGCCTCCGCGTCTACCGGTCGGCATGTTGTGCACGGCCGGGGTGGGCTGTGCCTGCCGGCTGCGGTCCGGCAGATGTGCGGGCTGCTGTCTGGTGTGCCGGTGTTGCTGGCGGCTTCGCCGTCCCAGCAGGTTCTGGTGGTCCATCCGGTCCACACGGTGGCGCGGTTGCTGGCCGAGCACCACACCCGCCTTGCAGCAGGCGACGGCCATGGCTGACGCACAGCGCATCGCGGACGCGCAGCGGTTGCTGGCCCAGCTCGGCGTGAGTGTGGCCGACCTCCGGGACGCGCAGCGGCCACGGGTGCCGACCATCGCCGAATACCTGCCCCGCGTCATCGCCGCGGCCGGTCCTGGCGCCCGCCGTACCTACGGCAGCTACTGGGACCGTATCGCGGCGCAGTGGGGAGACCGCAGGCTGGACAGCATCGCTGCCACGGACGTCGAGGCGCTGCAACACGAGGCCGCCGCAGGCGCCCTACTGCGGCGCAACGGTCGTGGTGGCCGGCACGCCGGGGAGCACGTGATTGCTGCGGTCCGGGCGATCTACAACCGGGCGATCGCCGATGGGCTGCTGGAGGTGTCCGACAGCCCGGCCCATCGGGTGAGCAAGCCCCGACGGCTGCCCAGTACTCGACGCGCGTTGACGCCCGAGGAGTTGGAAGAGATCAACCTGGCGGCGCGCAGCAGCGGCAATGATGTCGTCCTCGACGCCATCCTGCTGCGCCTGCACACTGAGACCGCCTGCCGGCGCGGCGGCGCCCTCGCCCTACGCCTGATGGACCTCGACCGGGAACGTGGCCTGGTTCGGCTCACCGAGAAGGGCGGGACTCTCCGTTGGCAGCCCATCACCCTGGATCTGGCAGCCATCCTTGATGACCACGCCCGACACCGGGGCGCGGTCCTGCCCACCGACGCGCTGCTGCGATTCCGTCACGGCGGTGCGCTCACCAGTCGCCGCTACGACCACCTGTGGAAGCGCATCGGTGAACGCCTGCCCTGGGTTGCCGCGCAGGGGATCTCTACCCACTGGCTGCGCCACACCACCCTCACGTGGGTGGAACGCCACTTCGGTTACGGTGTGGCCCGCGCCTACGCCGGCCACACCGACAGCACCGGCCCAGCCACCACCACCTACATCAAGGCCGATCTGCACGCCGTCGCCACCGCCCTGGCCGCCATGACCGGCCAACCGCACCCACTCGCCGCTTTCGTCGAGGATCCACAAGAGAGGTCTGGGCGCTTGTTATAGCTACCGTCGTCGAGTACCGCGCGCCGGAAGGCTACTGAGCTTAAGGAATTGGTTGGGTGGCCCCGGGTTCTCTGGGGCCACCCAACCAATTCCTCCAGTTGGGCTGCAGGTCAAGCCGCTGGCGAGCGGGAGTGGTCTGCCTCGGTGCTTGATCTACTCCGATCGGTTACTGGCGGTATCTCCGTTGGGTAGTTCGACGCGGACGACCGCGCGGGTATGCTGCCCGGTGCTGCAGGTCCGTGCGGCATCAATCCTGTGCGCCATCGAGGTGACTCTTCGTCATGCAGAATGCACGGTCGACCGCCACCCTTGTCGCCCTTGCTGTCACGCTCAGTATCGGTGTCACCGGATGTCGTACGCGCACCCCTGTTCCGGCCTGCAGTAGTGCTGACAGCGGTCATTCCGCTGCTTCTGAAGACGGGCAGCAGGACGAGGTGCGAGTCGCCCTTGCCGCTGCTGGCCGATGGGTTGCCGAGGAAACCGTCCGCGTCACCACTCAGGAGGCGGGTGTCGCCGGCCAGGGCGTCATGCATGCGGAGGCGCGAACCGGGACGATGTCTCTGAAGTTTCAGAAGACTGACCGGATGATCCTGGTGACGGTGTATGAGGACGACGTCTACTTCAGTATGCAGAACGTGCCGGGGATCAGCTTTGGCACGAGCTACCGGCTACCAAAGTCTGAGGTGCCGGCGGGCAGCTACCTGGATGTCGAGCCACGAGACCCGGGCGGGATGCGTCGGTTGATCGACGCGGTGGTGAGTGTGCGGCGAGGCGATGAGCGTCAGGCGAGCGGAAGGTCTGTGTTCGCGGGCGCGGTTGATCTGATGGCGACCCCGTACGCGGATGAGAGCCTGTGCCGGGAATTCGGCGACAAGGTCAAGGCGGTCCCCTTCACCGCAGCCGTCGACGAACAGGGTCGACTGTACGAATTCGTGATCGAACTCCGTGCTCTCGCTACCAGGCTGGGTGATGCTCGTACGGCGTGGAGTGCGCTTGGTGTTCCGACGAACACCAGGCGGCCGACGTCCAGTCAACCAGCCGGTGATGTGCCCGGTCTGCTACGAGCCTTGGAGAACTGACGCATGCCGGCTGGGTGTGTCTTTCCTGGCCCTGGCAGCAGATGGTGCCCCAGTTGGGTGTTGCTGGTGCGCTGCTTCGACGGGGGCAGGAAACAAGGCTGTCGCGTGAGGACAGGCGGGCACTGCGATTCGGAGGGGTCGACTCGGCGTTGGGGGCCTGGCGCCTGGAGCGAGGGTGGTTACCCATGCCGCATTGCGATGGGCAGGCCTTCCGAGGGCTCGTCAGGGGGCTTCGTCAAGTGGCTCACCGGTTGAAGAGGTCGACAGCACGGTAACGGTTGTATAACGCCCCCGAGTTCGTAGAGTCGCGCTCTGTGGTTGTGTGAACAGCTCGACGTGTCCGTCGTGGCGCCTACTTGGCGCCATCTGGGCAGCCAAGCATTGATGCATGCGAGGCTCTTGATATTCGGGTATGTGAGCCTGGTGGCTACGAACGGTTACATGACGGTCTGTAGCGGGGTCGCCACCGTCGGGGTGATCCGGTACTGTCCCGCCTCACTTGATCATCGTGGGTGTCTGGGGAGGCCCTGTGCTGGATCGTGTCGGCAGCTCGGCACCTGTCGATGTCTGTAAACGCGAAACACGTTCTGCCGGCGGTTCCGGCAGATTTCTGCTGCGCGAGCGGTTGGCGGCAGCGACCGCAGCGCTGTTGCTACTACCGGCTGTCGGGGTCGTGGTGCCGGCTCTGCCCGCGGCTGCCGCGCGCGCGGCGTCTCCGTCCTGCGATGAACCCGCAGCCTCGGAGGCGCACGCGCTTGCCTCAGCGGCGGCATGCAACACACCCATTGCGGTGGAGTCTTCGCGGTCGGAATACACGCAGGTTGTCGCTCAGCCAGATGGTCGGCTGTCGTTCGAGTCGACGGCGCTGCCGCAGCGGGCGCGTCAGGCGGATGGCTCCTGGGCGGACGTCGACCTGACCCTGCAGACAGGTACTGACGGCGCGATCCGGCCGGCGGTTTCGGTGGCGGACGTGGCGTTCTCCGGGGGAGGGGCGGGCCCCCTGGTCACGTTGCGGCGGGCCGGCAAGGTGCTGCAGCTGTCGTGGCCGGGCGCCTTGCCCACGCCGGTCCTGTCCGGGGACGGAGTCACCTACCCGGAGGTCTTTTCTGACGTGGACCTGGTCCTGCACGCCACGCATACGGGATTTACGCATGTGTTGGTGGTGAAATCCGCCGAGGCTGCAGCCAACCCGGCCATCCGGAAGATCACCTTCGCCGTCGACGGCGACGTGGAGTTGACCCGTCAGCCGGATGGATCGCTTCAGGCCAGTGCCGGGTCGGCGGTGGTGGCCCGGGCCGAGCCAGCGAGAATGTGGGACTCCTCCATTCCGGCCGATGGCGGCGCGCGGGCCATGGAGTCCTCGACCCTTGTCACGGGCGACGGCGCGCTGACCGGTGAGGTCGTCACCAACGTCACGGACTCCGGTGATCTGGAGCTCATCCCCGATCCGGCGTTGCTTACGTCGCCGGAGGTGACGTTCCCGCTGTTCGTTGACCCAGCTTGGTCAGTCGCGAAGTCGAAATGGGCGTATGCGACCAGCAACGGGTGCACCAACACCGACTACACGATGGCGCGGGTGGGCTACAGCCCGGAAGGGCCCTGTGTGGGGGCGAAATTCCGGTCCTACTTCATGTTCCCGACCACCAACGGGACGATCTCGCTGTCGGGCAAGCACATCGAGTCGGCCTACGTGCAGATGACGCTGTACCACTCCTACTCGTGTGGTGACTCACCTGCGCACATGTACCTCACGCCTGTGATCAACGCGACGATGAAGGCGTCCTGGTCGGGGATGACGCTGAAGAAGTGGCTCGACGCGGCAGACGGACACGCCAACAAGGCCGGCGGATGCTCGGACTCGCCGCAAGCCGACATGACCATGAACTTCACCGGCTCGGTGGTCACGGGCCAGGTGCAGACCGCGGCGACGGAGAAATGGAGCTCGATCACGGTCGGGTTCTGTGCCTGCAACGAGGAAGGCCAGTATGAGTCCGAGCAGGGGCGGTGGAAGAAATTCCGGCCCGCCAGCGCGAAGTTGGTCGTCGACTACGACTCGAAGCCAGGCAAGCCGAACAAACTGCAGACCGCCGGAGTGGACTGCCCCACTGGGGGAATGACCATCGGCACGACGACCCCAACGTTCTCCGCAATCTATCCGGACGGAGACTCCGGTCAGACCCTGAGCGGGACATACGAGTGGCTCGAAGTGCCCGCGGCCGGCATGAGTTCGGTGACAGACACCTATCCGACCCGCAAGACACCGCCAGCGGCGGCGCCAGCAACCGCGAATAACCGCGGCACCACCGCCACGGTCACGGCCGCCAACGCCAAGAACTACGCGTTCCGCGTGAAGACGGTGGACCCGGCCCCGTACCAGATCTGGAGCGCATGGTCCGACTGGTGCCAGTTCTCCATCGACACGTCGGTGCCGCCGCCACCGACGATCACACCGCCGACCTTCATCCCACCCGACGACGGCCCGGGACCAGGCGAACCCATCACCTTCACGATCTCGACCACGACCACGGACGTCACCAAGTTCCGCTACAGCTTCACCGGCCCGCCGGCAACCCTGTACGGCATGCGCGCCTACCCCGGCGACGGAACCGGCGGATTCTCGGCCACGTACAGCGAGCCGGCCTCGGCCTGGTACACCGACGGCACGGTCTTCAGCCCCGGTGACCTGTCGGGCGACGGTAAGCCCGACGTGGTGTTCCGCCGGCAGGAAACCGCCGACCTGTACATCGCCAACGGCGACGGGACAGGCGGCTTCCAGGGCGCTGCTCAGCTCCTGGACGCCGGCAACTGGTCCACCGCGCAGTACCTGTTCTCGCCGGGTGACTTCACCGGCGACGGCCGGCCCGACCTGCTCTACCGCGACGCCGCCACCCAGAACCTGTGGATGCGTGCCGGGGCGTCCGGCGGGGGACTGCAGAGCACCTCGGTGCAGATCGCGACCGGTTTCTCGTCCGCCAACTGGATCTTCTCACCTGGGGACTTCAACGGCGACGGCAAGCCCGATGTGCTGTGGCGTAAGACAGACGGCAGCTTCTACATGATCCGCGGCAACGGCACCGGTGGCTGGATCACGGGCACCTCGGAGAACATCGGCGCCGGTTGGGGCGGCGCCGCATTGTTCGGACGCGGCGACTTCTCCGGCGACGGCAAGACCGATGTCCTCGTGCGTCTCAACGGCACGGGGGAAGTGCGGCTGCACAGGGGCAACGGCACCGGTGGCTGGTTGGACACCATCGGCGTCACCAAGGGCACGATCCCCCCAGGGGGTGGCGTGTTCAGCCCTGGCGACTTCACCGGCGACGGGAAACCGGACATCCTCTCCGCGGTTGCGGCCCCACCGAGCTTCGGTGAAGTGCCCGCCGTCACCGACCCGACCGATGCCACCAAGAAGACCGCCAACGTGACCGTACTCGCGTACAAGTACGGCAAGAACATTTTCTGGGCACGCAGCATCGATGCCACCGAAAACCTGGGAAGCAGCAACTCCAAGGAAGTGACGATCGGCAAACCGTCAGGGCCGGTGGCCGAGTGGAGCCTGGAAACCTACCCCGAGCATGATCAAACGGCGGCGCTGCAAGACGGGCAACCCCTGTTTGGTGACACCGACGGGACCGGGCCGTTGGCGAACGACACGCCGCTGACCGCCACCAACATTAACTGGGAAAGCGACGCACGGCTGATCGGCGGAACGACAGCCGCGATGGTGGGAACGGGCAAGCAAGCCCAGACGAGCAGCCCCGTCGTCGACACCACGAAATCCTTCAGCGTCGCCGCGTGGGTTCGCGTGACCGACACCGGCACCACCTGTTGCAAGACCGTCGTCTCCCAGGACGGAGTAGTCACCAACGGCTTTAATCTGTACTACGTCCCCAGCACCAAGCAGTGGGGCTTCTCGATGTACAACGCGGACGGCACCAGTACTCAGGGCGGCTTCGTGTTCGCGGCGGCAACGGCAAACACGTGGACCCACGTGTCTGCCGTCTACGACGCGGCGCAGAAGCAGATGCGCCTCTACGTCAACGGCGTCCTCGCCGGAACCACCAACCACGACTCCACCTGGAACGCCTCCGGTGCCTTCCACGTCGGCTATGCCAAGTGGGGCTCGGGGCAGAGCAACACCGGCGCAGGGCAGATCGCCGACGTGCAAGTTTTCAACCGTGTCCTGGTCGAGCACGACTTCACCGGTCAGCTTGCCTCCGACCCAGACTCCGGCGGTGTCAACGAACCCGGCATCCTGGCGCCCACCGAGGTCGGCCGCTGGGAGTTCGAGCAGGCCCATCCCTGCTATTTCGCCGACCGCGCGGACACCTGCGACGCCGCCGACAACACTCCCTTCGCCCGGTGGCTGGCGTTGAGCGTCGGCAGCGACATTGGCCGCGGTAACCGGGGCAATGGCCTGGCGCTGGACGACAGCTACTTTCCCGATGACGGCGACACCGGTCAGGTGACGCAGGAGGCAGCCAGGTCGGCGACCATCACAGGCCGGACAATGGACGAGGACGGTAACGAGACCACCGTGTGGGCGAACACACCGGTGCTGCGCACTGACCAGTCGTTCACCGTATCTGCCTGGGCGCGGGTAGACCGTACCGACGTCACTCAGACCGTCGTCGCTCAGGACGGCTCCTCGAACAGCGGATTCCTGCTTCAGTACGTCCCCGGCGCCGGCAGCGACCCCGGCACGTGGAAGCTCAGCCTTCCCGCCAACTCGGGGGCGACGAACCCAGCGGACACCACGAGTATCACCGCCGCGGCACCGGAGCCCGACGCTTCCTGGCATCACCTCGTCGGCGTCCTCGACGTGCAGGACCGCGAGTTGCGGCTGTACGTCGACGGGACCCTGGCCACCGCCGTCACGATGAAGACGGCCTGGGCCCCGTGGCAGGCATCTGGCCCGCTGACCGTGGGACGGTCGATCGCCAACGGCACACCGACGGGGTGGCTTTACGGCGCCGTCGACGACATCTCCGTCTACCAAGGAGCCCTCGCTCCGGCACGGGTCAACGCGCTGTACCACGCGCAGGCCGTCGACCCCGACCAAACCTAACCATCACCTTGCCCGAGTGGTCGGGCACTCACCCCGACCACTCGCCTCGCCCTCAGCTCAGCCCACTCTCGTTGCTCAGGATGGTGGAGACCAGATGCTCGACCTCACTCCCGCGGTGATGCGTTCGGGACCAGCCGCACGACGCCAGAGCCGCGTCACACAACTCCGCGCCGTGATGTGTGGCCTGGTCGCCAGCGCACTGGTCACCAGTGGCATGGTCGCCGGAGAACCGGCCCAGGCCAAGCCCACCCCCCACCTCGCCGCGCAAACCGCCACCCTCAACACCCACGGCGGCCACGCCAAGGGGAAGGCCTGGCCGCACACGAGCCAGAAGCGGGAGACCCTACCCGCACCGTCCTGGCCAGCACCTGCCACCGCCACCGTGACGCTGCCGGTTCCGAGCACCCGTAACGCCGGGCCCGCACGTGTCGGATCGATGCCGGTACGGATAGCCCGAGCATCCGGGGCCGCCGGTCGAGACGTGTCGTCGGTGACCGTGCAGATGCTCGACCGTGCCTCCACGCCCGCCAGGTTCCGGGACGGCCTGCTTCTGAACGTGAAGGGTGTAACCCCAGGCGGCAAGCCGGGCAAGGCAACTCTGTCAGTCGACTACGCCGGCTTCCGAAACGCCTACGGCGCAGACTGGGCGTCACGGCTGAAGCTGTGGCAGGTCCCGCCATGCGCGCTCACCGACACCGACAAGCCCGGATGCGCGGTCACGGCACTACCGTCGACCAACGACACCGCCGCCGGCACTGTCACCGCTGATGTATCCGTCACCACGGCCAGCCACGACAAGCGCTCCGCCGCAGCGACCAGCGAGACGGGCACCGGCACGTTGCTCGCCCTGTCCGCCGGCCCCTCGGGACCGTCCGGGGACTTCGGCGCCACCTCGCTGGAGGCGTCGGCGACTTGGGAGTCCGGCGGGTCGTCGGGCAACTTCTCCTGGTCGCAGCCGATCCGTGTGCCCCCGGCCATCGGTGGTCTGGCCCCATCCATTGGCGTCACCTACTCCTCCGCGAGCGTGGACGGCCGGTCCTCGGTGACCAACAACCAGCCCTCCTGGATCGGGGAGGGCTTCGACTACTGGCCCGGCTACATCGAGCGTCGGTACGTGCCCTGCCTCGACGACATGGAGGACGGCGCCAACAACACCGTCAAGACCGGCGACCTGTGCTGGCGCTCCGACAACGCCATGATGTACCTCAATGGTCGAGGCGTCGAACTGGTCTACGAAACCGGCAAGGGGTGGCATCCGCGGGAGGAAGACGGCTCCCTCATCCAGAAGTCGACCGGGGCCAGCAACGGCGATGACAACGGCGAATACTGGAAGGTCACTACCTCCGACGGCATCCAGTACTACTTCGGCTGGCACAACCTGCCAGGTCAGAGCGGCGCCACCGACTCCACCTGGACGGTGCCCGTCGCCGGGAACCACACCGGTGAGCACTGCCACCAGACCACGTTCGCCGATTCGTTCTGCGACCAGGCATGGCGCTGGAACCTCGACTACGTCGTCGACCCCTACGGCAACACCCTGTCGTACTGGTACAACAAGGAAACCAACAAGTACGCCCGCAACATCGACGACAGCGACGACGTCAGCTACGTCCGCGGCGGTACCCTGACCCGCGCCGACTACGGCACCTGGGACCGCGGCGCCACCGACCGGTCCGTCACCCCGACCGCGCAGGTCCTGTTCGACACCGACAACCGCTGCCTCACCTCCTGCACCGTCGACGCCAACTGGCCCGATACCCCCAAGGACCAGGAATGCACCGACACCTCCTGCCCGGGGCTGTACTCACCGACCTTCTGGTCCACCCAACGCCTTACTAAGATCACCACCCGGGTGTGGGACACCACCAAGACCACTCCCGCCTGGCAGAACGTCGATTCTTGGGCATTCACCCACTCGTTCCCCCCACTCGGCGACGGGAGTGACCACGACGGCCTGTGGCTCGACAAGATCGTCCACGAAGGGCTCGTCGGCACCACCGTGACCATGCCGCCGGTCACGTTCACCCCCGTGTCGATGGCAAACCGTGTCCTCACCCAGAACAACACCAGCAACAATTGGCAGCGCATCGACTACATCGTCACCGAGTCCGGCGCGAAGATCGACGTCGAATACTCGCTCCCCGAGTGCACCGGCTCCAACGTGCCCGCCGCACCGCAGAACAACACCATGCGGTGCTACCCGGCCCGCGTCATCGACCCCGACGACCCGCAGGGCGAGGCTCTGGAGAACGAGTGGTGGCACAAGTACCTCGTCAAATCGGTTTCCGAGTCCGACATCCAGCTCAGCAACGGCTCGGCGCCGCCGAAGTTCACCTACTACGAGTACGTCGGCGCGCCTGCCTGGCACTACGCCGACGACGACGGCCTGACCAAGCCCAACCGCAAGACGTGGAACCAGTTCCGCGGCTACGCCACCGTCAAGACCAGGGTCGGTGACGTACCGGGCGCGCAGACCCTCACCGAAACCCGCTACCTGCGCGGTATGCACGGCGACCGGCTCACGTCCACCACCACCCGCAACGTCACCGTCTCCGCCTCCATCGGCAGCGAGACGGTGTACGACGAAGACCAGTTCGCCGGCATGGTCCGCGAGAAGATCATCTACAACGGCACCGACACCAAGCCGGTCTCCAAGACCGTGAGCGTGCCCTGGCGATCCCCCGCGACCGCCTCCCGCACCATCAACGGCGACACCGTCACCGCCCGCTTCATCCGCGTCCAGAAGACCTACAAGGCCACCGCCCTTGGCGTCGACGGCGCCAGAGGATGGCGCACCAGCAGCACCCAGACCTGGTTCTCCGACACCTACGGCACAGCCGACAAGATCCAGGACGACGGGGACGTCGCCAAGACCGGCGACGAAAAGTGCCAGACCCTCACCTACAACCGCGGCATCACCGCCAACCTCCTCACGACGGTGAAGCAGAGCACCACCACCGCTCTGCCCTGCGGCACCGCCACCACCAGCACCGATCACGTCATCTCCGACACCCGCAACTACTACGACGGCGCGACCAGCCCCGACACCGCGCCAAGCAAGGGAGCGGTCACCAAAGTCGAACAACTCAAGGACTGGACCGCCACGGCCGGCACGACCTGGCAGACGACGAACCAGGCCACCTTTGACGCCTTCGGACGGCTCACCTCCGCCACCGACATCAAGGGAAACGTCGTCAACACCTCCTACACCCCGGCCAGCGGCGGCCCGGTAACCGGAATCACCACCAAACGACCCGCCCCGTACAACTGGACCAGCTCCACCGTCCTCAACCCGTACTGGGGCTCCACCACGAAGGTCACCGACCACAACAACCGGGTCACCGACGTGTCCTACGACGGCCTCGGGCGGGTGTGGCGTGTCTGGACCGTCGGCTGGGACAAAACCGGCCACGAGAACAGCCCGTCAACCGAGTACACGTACCACTTCGCACCCAACCGCCAGGCCTACCCCTACACCATCTCGAAGACGATCAACGCCGCCGGCGGCTACAACACGACCTACCAGATCTTTGACGGCCTACTGCGGCCCCGGCAGACCCAGACCACCGGCGCAACTACCAACATCACCCTGATCAACGACACCTTCTACGACAAGCTCGGGCGCGCCGAAACCCGCTACAACACGCACCCAGAGGCCGGAAACCCGTCGGGAACCTTTTGGTGGAAGCCCGAATGGTCCGTCCCCTCCCTCATCCGGACCGTTCACGACAACGCCAACCGCTCCACCGCCGAGATCTTCCTCCACGGCGACGGCACATCCAGCCTTGTCGAAAAATGGCGCGTCACCACCAGCTACGAAGGTGACCTCACCAAGGTGACCCCGCCCGACGGCGGCACGCCCACCACCACCGTCGTCGACGCCCAGGGCCGTACCGCTGAACTCCGTGAACACACCACCAGCCAAGGCGTCGATGGCGACTACCAGTCGACCTGGTACACCTACAACCCCAAGGACCAGCTCGCCAAAATCGCCGACCACCTCGGCAACGAGTGGACCTACACGTTCGACGTCAAGGGCCGCCAGATCTCCTCAAGCGACCCCGACAGGGGAACGACCACCAACCAGTACAACCAGTACAACGAACTTGAGAAGACCACCGACGCCCGCGGCGAGGCTCTCTGGTACGTCTACGACCCACTCGGTCGTAAGACCGAACTGCGCGACGACTCGGCCACCGGCGCCCTGCGCGCCAAGTGGAAGTACGACACCCTCTACACCGGCTCCACGTCCGGCGCAAAGGGCCAGTTGACGGAAGCGTACCGATACGACCCACCCGGCTCGACGAACATCTACAAATGGCAAGTCGGCGGTCTCACCCAGCGCTACCAGCCCAGCACCGTCAACTACGTGATCCCGGCAGCCGAAGGCACTGGACTCGCCGGCACCTGGACCTACGGCTACGGCTACTCCGAGTACGACGGCACCCCGACCAGCATCCAGTACCCGAGCCAAGCCACCGGCAGCACCGTCGGCACCGGCCTGCCCAACGAACAGGTCGTCACCCTCTACAACCAGACTACGGGCCTGCCCACCTCGCTAACCTCCACCAGCGCCGGCACCTACGTCACCCTGCAGACCTACACCGAGTACGGCGAACCCCACATCACCACCCGCCAGCGCGCCGGCGGCCAGTACGTCGAGGACGCCACCTACTACGACGACGTCACCCGCCGCGCCAACCGCATCACGATCCAGCCCCAGACCGCCGCCGGCACCGTCTCGGACCGCCGATACACCCCCGATGACGCCGGCAACATCCTCTCGATCACCGACACGCCGGAAATCGGCAGCAACGACAACCAGTGCTTCGGGTACGACACCCTGCGCCGCCTCACCTCAGCCTGGACAACCAAGGACGACGTCGCCTGCACCACCGACCCCACCACCGCCAACCTCGGCGGCCCCGCACCCTACTGGCTCGACTGGACCTTCGACGCCGTCGGCAACCGCACCAAAGAGGTGTCCCACGGCGCCATCAGCAACACCGAACGCGTCTACACCCACCCCACCGGCGGCCCCGGCGTAGCACGCCCCCACGCCGTCACCAAGGTCACCACCACAATCGGCACCAACCCCGCCGTCGTCACCAACTACAGCTACGACAACGCCGGCAACACCACCTGCCGACCCGCCGGAACCGCCGCCAACACCTGCCCACCCAACGCCCAATCCCAAAACCTCGCCTGGGACGCCGAAGGCCGCCTCGCCACCATCTCCGGCGACGCCCCCTCCGCCGGCAGCAACATCTACGACGCCGAAGGCAACCGGCTCCTGCGCCGCGACGCCACCGGCACCACCCTGTACCTACCCGGTCAGGAAATCCGGCGTGCCAACAGCTCCGCCGTCAGCGGCACCCGCTACTACACCTTCGGCGACCAGCTCATCGCCAGCCGCAACCCCACCGGCCTCACCTGGACATACACCGACCACCAAGGCACCCAACTCACCGCCATCAACGACGTCACCCAGGCCGTCACCACCCGACGCCAAGACCCGTACGGACAACCCCGCGGCGGAACGCCCACCTGGCCCAATACCCGCGGCTTCGTCGGCGGCGACCAGGATCCCACCGGACTCACCCACCTAGGCGCCCGCGAGTACGACCCCGGCCTCGGCAGGTTCATCAGCGTCGACCCCATCCAAGACCTCGCCAACCCCCAGCAATGGCACGGCTACTCCTACGGCGACAACAACCCGGTCACCTACTCCGACCCCAGCGGACTCAAAGCCTGTTCCGACGACAACTGCCGCTCCGGCGCTGACTACGAGGACCTGTACGGCGACTACGTTGACGTCGAAGGCGAAAACGACGGCTGTGACGGCTGCCACGAGACCCACGACCCGGCTGGAAGGCCCAAGGTCGACCCGTTCGTAACCCACCTGGCGACGCCAGTGGTCGGCGGCATCCCCGAATACGTTCTCCAGACCGGCTACCAGGATGCAGACGGCGTCTTTACCTGGGCCGACGCATACGACTGGGCAGCTAAAGACCCATCCCATGGCTCGTACGTCTGCTACCACATGCTCGGCCTCTCCGAAGCGAGCTGCAACACCCTCACCTGGAAATCACCGCCTAAGGGTGGGTGGGCGGGACTCGCGGGTGTGATCTTGGTGGGAGCCCTCGCTGGCTGCGCCGTGGCAGGCCCTGAATGCTGGGGCGCGGCAGCAAGAGTGCTAACGCGATTCGCCATATCCCCGATCGGTCGTTTCGGCGCTGCTGCTGCCGCAGGAGCTGGCGAATTCGCTGCCAGCGGCAGCCTCCTTGGCGCCGCTGGTACTGGAGCACTCACAGGTTACAGCGTTGCCGTCGCTGGAGGGCTGTGTAGTTTCGATGGTGACACACGCGTCCTTCTCGCCGACGGTTCTGCTAAGCCGATCGAAGAGCTTAAGGTTGGGGACCGCGTTGCCGTGGCGGATCCGGAAACAGGCGAAGCGGGCCAAGGGACGGTAACGAACGTCTGGGTTCACCAAGATGTCCTTCAGCCCCTTGAGGTGGAGGGCCACACTCTCGTCACTACGGAGGACCACCCGTACTGGAATGCCACCGATCATGAATGGCAGCCAGCGGACCAGCTTGACCCAGGCGATCTTCTTCTAACTCCTTCGGGGCGGGTCGTTCAGACTCAAGGGCTCAAGGATGACCAGGCTGCTACTCGTTTGGCATACAACTTTACTGTCGACCCCGTCCACACGTACTATGTGCTCGCCGGCAACAGTTGGGTACTCGTTCACAACACGTGCGTCAACTGGAGCCCCAAGAGCAGGCCAACCTTCGGGCACACATTCAGCCAGCATGGAGCGGGCGCTAAGAATACGAAGAGTTTGATGGATCGCGCTCGAAGCACTGGGCAGGCTCAGGGGCAGTGGCTTGATA
Organism: Micromonospora sp. B11E3; assembly: GCF_039871625.1. Taxonomy (NCBI): domain Bacteria; kingdom Bacillati; phylum Actinomycetota; class Actinomycetes; order Micromonosporales; family Micromonosporaceae; genus Micromonospora; species Micromonospora sp. B11E3. The sequence goes on from NZ_JBDPMC010000016.1 coordinate 107,180, forward strand.
ACGACGCGGCCGCCGCTTTCCTCAGGGGTGCTCACTTGTCCGATGCCGGTCCTCGGGGTGTCGTTATTCCGGAAGGTCTGGGGCAGGTGATTATGCCGGATGGCTCCATCGTGCCGGCCACTCGTGCCATCCTGGTCCCGAGTGGTAACGGACTGTACAAGACCGCCTATCCTGTGCTTGGTCCATAGCGACGAGTGAAAGCGTGTTCGATGACTTTTAGTTGTTTCTTAAGGCGCCCTTCGGACGGTCTCCGAGTCGATGCCTTTAGGCCGTCACGAGAAAGCTTGGACTACGAGTCCCTAGTCATGGAAGCGTGTGCATTGTTATCGGAAACGGATTGCCGATTCTTCGTCGGCGGATTTGGTCAACGCGATTGGCGCTTGGATGTTGCCTATGATCTATCGGCCGTGCTGGAGCAGCTTCCTTCCCTTCTGGTTGGTCTGCGCACGGGAACTGAGGCAGAACTCGACCTCTACTCGCAAGGTGTTGAGAGGACGTTGAAGTTTACCCGAATCGGCCAGGATGTCGTTATTAGATGTCGCTCGCAGACATCATGGGCCCCGAATCCGGAGACGGAGGTCATGTCTTCCCATGATCTGGAGTCCATGTTTGTCCGGCTTGCCAATGACTTCGCCACATCTTTGGAATTGGTGAATCCTTGCATCTCCTCGCTCCCGCCGTTTCGCGATTGGCGGCTCGGAAAAGCCTGATGGTTCAGCTCCGGTGGCCGTTCGCCTCGTGGAGGTTCTGTAACAGGGGCTAACCTCAGCCCTTCGTTAAGGGCTGTCCAAGGAGTGGGCCGAAAACAAAGAAGTGCCTTCTGATCAGGCCCGACTTGGGCCACGATCGGCTGATTCCGTGGTTGGCAGGGCTGTGACCCGACTTGGGCCATTTAGAGTTCCTAACAAAGTCGCATGACGTGTCGGTACGTGATGATGCAGGTGGCGAGGCTGAGGAAGGCTTCGTGCATGTCGTCACGGCGTTCCCAGCGGATGCGTAGCCGTCGCATGCCGTGGTACCAGGCGATCGTGCGTTCGACCACCCAGCGGACCACGCCGAGGCCGGAGCCGTGGGGCTGGCCGCGGCGGGCGATGCGTGGGCGGATGCCCTTGGCGCGTACCGCCTTGCGGTACTTGTCGTGGTCGTAGGCGCGGTCGGCGAAGAGCTGATCCGGGCGGCGTCGTGGCCGTCCGCGCCGTCCGCGTACGGGTGGGATCTTGTCGATCAGTGGGAGCAGTTGGGTGACGTCGTGGCGGTTGCCGCCGGTCAGCGACACGGCCAGGGGGATGCCGGCGCCCTCGGTCAGGATGTGGTGCTTCGAGCCCGGGCGGGCGCGGTCGACCGGGCTCGGGCCGCTTTTGGGCCACGTCGGGCGGCCCGCACATGCGAGGAGTCGATCACGGCGCGGGACCAGTCCAGCTTGCCGGCCGCCTGAAGTTCGGCCAGCAGCAACTCGTGCAACCGCTGCCACACCCCGGCCCGGTTCCACTCCTCCAGGCGCCGCCAGCAGGTCATCCCGGACCCGAACCCCAGCTCCTGGGGCAGGAACTCCCACTGGATGCCGGTGTGCAGCACGAACAGGATCCCGCACAGCACCTGCCGGTCCGGGATCCGCTTGCGTCCGGGATGCCGTGGGTTGCGCTCAGGTTTGGGCAGCAGCGGCTCGATGCGCTGCCACAGCCCGTCCGGCACGATCCACGGCGGCTGCTCGCCACGCCTCACGGCCCGACATCGTAGATCACCCTCTACAAGGGACGGCAGACCCAGAGATCATTTTGTTAGGAACTCTTAGTGCGTGCCGTGGATCGCGTTGAGAGCGGCGTGGAGGTCGTCGGGTAGGGGGTCAGCGGCGGTGATGGTGTGTTCGCCGGCCCGGATCTGGATGGTGCGGTAGCGGCGGGCGGTGGTGACGAAGCGTTTGATGCTCCAGCCGATGGTGTGCTCGATCCAGCGGGACACGGCCAGGGCGGCGAACACGATGGTCAGGTGGGCTTCGATCGATTCGCGGGTGTGGTGGTAGATCGGCCGGGCGGCCAGGTCGGTCTTGGACATCCGGAAGGACTTCTCGACCTGTAGCAGCCGGCTGTAGGCGCCGATGACCTGCTCGGGTTGGGGGTTGGGCAGGTTGGTGATGTAGCCCTTGATCCCGGCCAGGGCCCGGTTCTTGGCCTCCAGGGTTCGGTTGATGCTTTTGGTCGCGCCGGTCAGGCGTACGTACCGGTTCCGCTTGACCGCTGTCTTGCCTGCGACGGCGTTCTCGGCCTTGGCGATCTGCTGGTCGATCCCCCGTAGGGTGCGGCGGGCCCGGTCCGTCTTGTACTGGTAGAAGATCGTGTGGTCGCGGCGTTTGTCGCCGGGGCCGGCGGGCCAGGGTTGGACGAACACGTGCCCGTCGGGGATCTCGGTGTCGGGGTGGGTGTCGCGCCATTCGGTGACGACGTAGGGCACATCGGGAACGCGGGCGCCGAGGATGAACGACAGCCCGGCGGCTTCGATGGCGCGTTTGTTCGCCTCGGACACCATGCCGGCGTCGGCGATGACGGTGACATCCGGCAGGTGGTGCGCGTCGAGGAAGGCCCGTAGGACCGGCAGCATGGTGGTGGTCTCGGCCCGGTTGCCCTCGAACGCGTGCACCATCAACGGGAACCCCGACCCGTCGGTGAGCAGACCGACGGTGATCTGCGGCTCCAGACGACGTTCCTTCGAGAACCCCGGCTCGCGGAACCCGTCTCCTTCGTCGGTCTCGAAGTACAGCGTGGTGACGTCGTAGAGCAGCAACGTTGTCGGGCCCAAGCTGACGTGCTCGGCGCAGGCGCGTGCCAGCCGGGCCCGCCACCGCCCGCCAGCGGGATCGACACCGGCCGGCTGCCCTGCCGCGGGATCACCGGGGCCGTCGCCGTCTCGGGCTGCGTCGTCGGGGTTTTGATCGGCGCCGGCGTAGACGCGCAGCCGTCGCTTCACCGTCCGGTAGGACGGTGGGTCCATACCGGCCTCGGCGAGTACCCGCAGGGAGTCCAACTTGCTGGTCGGCTCGATGATCCTGGCCAACACCAGCGCTTTGAACACCTCGTCCCGGCCGGTCGCCGCCCCGAACCCCAACACGTCGTAGCCACGGCCGAGCGCATCCAGCAGATGCCCCATCCGTGAGGAGGTGATCGGTAACGCCTCGCCCTGGTTGGCCGGGCTGCCCGGCAGGCGCAGGTCCAACTCGCCCTGCCCCGCGGCCAGCCGTTGCCGCGCCACCGCCTTGAGCAGCTCCAGGTCCGCATCCGTGTGCGCGGACCCGATGTGCTCGATGTCCCGCGAGCCCCGCCGCTGGGAATGCACGATCTGCACCGCCCGCGCCCCAGACGCCGTCTTCACCGTCCGCACGTACGCCACAGCCGACACGATAAAACCCGACCCGTTTAGTGCGTACCTCCCAACACAACACCCCAGGTCACAGCCCTGCCAACCACGGAATCAGCCGATCGTGGCCCAAGTCGGGACGAACTCGGTGTCGTTGTCGCGGGTCTGGGCCTGCGCTACTTGATCGAGCTGTGGAGCGACGATGGAAAAGGCCTTCTGCGAGAACTGACCGGATGACTCGTTCGGTATGAAGGTACTGTCGGCAGTCGACGAGCTGGGTGAGACGCAAGGGTTGCTTGCCTGAACGGTCCATCGGTCCACAGGGGCGACAGACGCCTTGCCCTGATTAGCCTGTGTGACTCGCCGGCGTCCTAGGGGAATGGCTCCGCGTGGCGCCGCACGGCAATTCGAAGAACTCCGGACTTTCGGCCGTGTGCCTGCGCCGGCGCGGGCAACAGAATTGATTGCATTAGTTGCACCGTGGCGTGCCCGTGGGCAGCTCACGCCTATGGCGTTACGCATCGTGAGGTGCTAGGCTTAACGCATGAGCACCCATTTGTGTATTGGGTGCTACATGGGCGTGGCCGAATCCCCTCGGACACATCACTACCACATATTGATCATGGGTCGAGCGGGTTGACCTGTGTGGATGGTCCTTTGGTCGGTGTGCAGCTCTCTTGATCGCACACGATGGTGATCTTGTTTTTGCGCAAGAGTGCGGCCAGGTCGTGTGGGCTCTGGGCGTCGCTGGCGAGGCTGGGATGACCGGCGAGTCTTGTGATGATGTGGTCCTCCCTGAGGTAGAGGATCTTGCGTCGGCGGTTGGTGGGCTGTTGGGTGCTGGTGTGGCCGTGGCGGCATCGGTAGCCGGGGCGTTGGTTGATCCAGTGGGATTCCATTTTTCGGCCGCATGGTCCGCAGCGCAGTAGTCCCGTGAACAGGTAGCGGCGGGTGGTGCCGTCGTGGGCGCTCCGGTGGGAGCGGACGGCCTGGGTGGCGACGAAGTCCTGTTCGCTGACCAGCGCGGTGTGGGCCCGTTGCTTGGAGATCACCCAGTCTGCGGTCGGGTTGCCGGTTCCAGACCTGTCGGCCGGTGTAGCGGGGGTTGTTCGCCCAACGCCTGACGTTGGCGAGGATCGCTGCGACCGTTCGTAGGGTCCACCGGTCGCCGCTGCGGTGGGGATTGCGGTTGGGATCGATGCCCGACGGGCAGGGGTATGTCGGCGTTGTTGAGGGCACGCGCGATGCTGGCGAGACTCCACCGGACGTGTCTGGCTGTGGCCGGATCCGGTTCGAGGCGCTGAAGCCTGCGGCCCCAGCGGGCGTGCGCGGTGTTCGGATGAGGGCCGGCGTCAACGAGTCGGTAGCCGTAGGGCGGCCGGCCACCGAGATACCGTCCCTGCTCCCGCGCTTGGGCCCGCATCGCGGTGACGACCCGAAACCGGGCGCGCTGCACCTCGCGTTTCGACTGGGCGCCCAGCATCATGATCAGCGCTTGGTGGGTGGGGTCGTGGTGATCGACGGGTCCGTCCGTCTCGGGCAGCCACAGCTGCACACCGTGCTGTTCGAGCACGGGTGCCAGGTGCTGCAGTTGGTTGGCGGAGAACGCCCGTTCGTACTCGCCGACCACGATTGCGTCGAACCCGCGATCTGGGTCGTTGAGCGCGGCCAGCAGCGCGGCGGCCCTCGGACGCTGCCGCCAGGCGCGGCGGCGGGAGCAGCCGACGTCGAAGTACTGGGCGACGATCACCCCGTGGCCGGCGACGAGCTCGCTGGCGCAGTCCCGCTGCCAGTGCCAGGACGTCACCCGGTCCTGGTGCTCGACGGTCGACATCCGGCCGTAGAACGCAAATCGCAGGCCAGGTTGCCGTTGGATAGGTGGTTGCGGAACGTTCTGCGGCTGGCTGTTGAGCCATCGGGTCAGGGGATCGAGACCGTCACTCTGGTTGTCCGACACGCCGACATTTCTACGAAGAATCCTCGTGGTCGAGTCGGACAGGCAGTCCGCTGGCGTTCATTACGGCAGTCGGGCGAATCGAGCCACCATGGCCCTGATCAGAGGATCCCGCGAGCCGGCCTGGCGGGTCGTGCCGGTGAACAAGGCGTGGGACACCGCCGTCACGACGATCGATCCGTGCCTTTGGGCTGCTTCTGGGGCATGGTGCATAGCGGGCCCGAGGTTCTACTCTCTGCCCATGGCTGATCCACACACCGTGGTTGATGGCGACGTCAGCGCCGAGCGGCCAAGCGAGGGCTGGACCCCTGATCTTCGGGTGTCGGAGGATCTGACGCCGCTGCCTTACGTTGATCGGGCGCTGCCGATCCTTGGTCTGTTCGCCGGGCTGGTGGGGCGCGGAACCCTTGCCCGGTATCGGGTCGCGTTGCTGCGTGAGCTTGCGGCCCAGCCGCGAGCACGCATGAAGATTCGGGAGATCCAGGAGAGTATCGATTGGCTTGAGCCCGCGTCGGTGACCCGGTTGGTGCAGGATCTGCGCGGCACAGGCCTGTTGCTGCTTGATGCTCGGACGGGCAGCTACCAACTCGGCGCTGAGGCGCGGGTCGTGGCCGCGGTGTGTGGGGCCGTGACGGCGCCGACGGTCGATTACACGCAGATCATCAAGGTGCTCGCCGCGACAATGAGGCTGGCCGACGCGATGAATGTGCCTTCTGAGGCGGCATACGCGACGTTGCTGTCGGCGATCGCAGTGCTGGAGTTCGATTACCAAACCCTGCAACGGTTGCTAGACGACTACTCCGAGGACGCCCTGCTCGAGGCGGCCACGATGGCTGAGCGCCACATCGAGGACATGAAAGATCTGCTCGACGAGCAGGCCGGCATGTTCGTCCGGTTTCAGGAGGATCCAAGGTTTCTGGACCATGACCAGCGCGCGTATAACGTGATCGCCACGCTGGGACAGCTTTCCTCCGAGGTGGTACGGCTGCTGTCCCACCGTGCCGACACTCGGATGCGCGGCACCCTGCGGGTCAGCAGGCAGGATGTGCGACGGCTCATCGGGGGAAGCACGTTGGACGAACTAGCGGCCCTTGTCGACGAACGTGTGCGGCTGGCAGTGTTCTTGCCTGCCGTCGACACAGTGGCTGCGTTCACGGCACTTGATGACTATCTCGGCCGAGCTCGCCGGCCGCCGACGCCACCGCCCGCGCCGCGGCGCTTGCCTGTGGAATCACCCGGTCACGCAGGCGCTGATCCGGTCCGTATCGCCGCCGACGCGTTAGTTGATCTGGCCACACAGGGTGAGGCAATGCTTGCCGATTGGGTTGTGCAAGACTCATGGCCGGGCGCGCTTTTACGGATGACCAGCGCGGTGGAGGCGTGGTCACGGCATGGGCCTTGCGGTGATGGCACCCTCAACGCAGTGCTGGAGGCGCGGCCCGACGTGGCCACAGTGAGCCTTTCCGCGTAACGGGTCGTGGCGTTGGGTGATCAGGTTGTGCGGTTGTGCTCGATGTGCAGGAGTACGAGGGCCGCCGCGGTGATCCTGCCGATGTTCCACGGGCACAGGCTGACGTTG